>JAEZBX010000277.1 GCA_023412765.1 Bacteroidota bacterium | reverse complement strand
ATAGCCTCTTTTTCGCTATTTAGACTCATGGAATTAGGCAATTAATTGCCGGATTGTGGTAATAAACCCCATTCATACTCCAATATACTAGTAAATAGGTAATTTAGTTCCTATTCGGCATTATAATGCCTATTATCATACTTGTAGAGAGGGAAGATGCCATTTTACCATAAATCGGCATTTAATTGCCGGTTTTGTAATAATGCCGCGTTTGCAGCTAACCCGACACAGTCGATTTCCCGTTGCACAGACGGGCAAATTTCCGACTAACCCAGCTGTCAAGGGTAAAATTTCCGACTAAAACCACTTATCCCACCGCCATCTTAGCCGACTCCTTCCAGATGTAATGTGGCATTGGTTCATTCAACTCCCATTTGATGCTCATGGGTTTCTCTCCATAATGATCTTTTAGATTGACCTCACCCAAAAAGACAAAACCCATTGTATTCTGGAATTCGTCTTCGCTACGTTCTCTTACGAAAAGGAGAATTTTCTTACCGTTGATTTTATGGTTGATATACTCATACCCTTTGCCCTTGTCGGGTCTGGCAGAATTTTGAGTTTGCCATTCGAAGATTGTTTCGCTGATGGCAAAATCTTTATACAGGTTGGTTGGAGAAAAGTCTACCTCTGATTTGTTAAGAGTCACGAAAAGAATTTCTGCATTCTTTTCTTTAGAGTATGCAACGCCTTCGCGATAACTTGGTTTGCTCTCTAACGTGTAAAAACCGAAAGCGGCAAGGATTTGATCTCTCGTATACCGTGCATGTAGTTTTAATGGTTGTGGGAAGGGCAATGGGATTGACTTCTCGATGAAGTCGATTTTATCAATGACCAATTCGAGGAATTCAATTATTTCAGTAGTGAGAACTTTATTTCGGCCAATTGCCCGAATACTCTCTTCTATTGGGAAACCACTCGCGTCCTGCCAGACATCGTAGTGTAACATTAAACACATCACCTTTTCATCATCATTCAATTCGTTGATGTTAACTTTAAAGTCATTCTTAGCAAGATTATGCACAAATTCGAAATAGGATATTGAATTGCATGAAAGCCACTTCTTTAAAATTGTCCTTGAGATTTCAGTTTCATTTTCTTGGGAGAAATCATTGACCTGACCTGCAATGGCACACAAACGGCTCCAACTACCACGCTTGTAAATCGACTGCAATGGTATATTGTAGAAGGTTGTGAAATTTTTTAGCGTTAATGGAAGTGATGTTTGATGTTGATAATTCCTGATCTTATTCAGGAGTTGGTTTTTATTTAACGCTGTAGCACGTCTGATATTATCAATAATGAATTCTTTTGCCTTTCTCTCAAGCACGATGGTACAACCCAATGGCAAGTGAGGAAAATCATCTTCAATTTCTTTTTGAATATGCGTAGATGTTTTTCCAACAAGTGCTCGAAACTTGCCTTCAAAATCGTATTCAGGTCTTGAGTTTCCTACAAAGTCAAGTACTGTAAGACATTCCTTGCCCTCCGCCAATCTTAACCCTCGCCCAAGTTGTTGTAGAAAGACCGTTAAACTTTCTGTAGGCCGGAGGAATAGTATAGTATCGATTTCCGGTATGTCAACACCTTCATTAAAAATGTCGACCACGAATAAGTAGTTGATCTCCTTGCTCTGGAATTTCTTTTTTAGCTCCTCACGGAATTCATTTCTTGAACTCGTTAGATAATCGGCATTCAGCCCTGCTATGCGAAATTTCTCGGCCATGTATTGCGCGTGCTCTTGTGTCACGCAAAAACAGAGTGCACGGACATCATTAATGTCACGAAGATATTTTTGAAGATTGCTTAGAATTTCTCCAACTCGTTTGTCATTCTGTGTGTATACACGAGAAAGTTCAGCAGGCAGATACCTTCCATTCTTCCATTGCATGTCTGACAGATCAACGCTATCCGTAATCCCGAAGTATTGGAAAGGACAAAGTAGCTTTCTATTTAATGCCTCTGGTAATCTTATTTCAGCTGCTATCGTTCCTGAAAAATCTTTTAAAATATCAGCACCATCCATCCGCTCAGGTGTTGCAGTTAATCCGAGTAGTATTTGAGGAGAGAAACGATGGATGATTGGTCTATAGCTTTCGGCTGCAATATGATGCACCTCGTCAATGATAATAAAATCAAAAAAACCTTCACTAAGGTTGATTTCATTCAAACGATTATTTAATATCTGAACGGACGCGAACAAACAATCATACTTTTCTGGTTCGATTCCATCAACCCATAGTTCGCCAAAATTATTGTCTCTAAGGATTCCTTGGAAAGTTGCTAAGGCTTGCTGCAGAATCTCTTTTCTGTGAGCTACAAATAACAGTTTAGAGTTCCGGTGCTGACTTCGAAATCTCTTGAAATCAAATGCTGAGATAACGGTCTTTCCGGTTCCGGTTGCAGCGACTATGAGACTCCGTATGCGTTTGTGAAGTATACGTTCCGATTCAAGTTTCTCAAGAATTTCCTCTTGATAAGGAAACGGTTTGATATCAAAGTAACTTTTTGGTTGTGTTCGATCTTTTAGTGTTGCTCCTCGAAGTGCTGTTCTAAGTTTTTCCGTATGAGCTGCTTTTACGAATAACTCGAATTCCTTATCCTGCCAGTATGTTTCAAATGTCTTTTGAAACTTATCAATGATATGGCTTATTTCTCTTGTAGTTATTTTCAAGTTCCACTCAAGCCCACTGGTTAAAGCTGACCGGGAAATGTTTGAAGAGCCAATGTACCCGGTGTGAAAACCCGTATTCCGGTGGAATAAGTATGCCTTTGCGTGGAGTCGTTCGTTTTCGGTATTGTAGGATATTTTGACCTGAGTGTTGGGTAGGCTCGATAAATATTCAACTGCCTTTAGATCCGTTGCCCCCATGTATGAGGTCGTGATTATCTGAAGTTGGCCTCCATTACTTGTAAATTCAGAAAGCTCTCTTTCAAAAATTCGTATACCTGTCCATTTTATAAATGAGACCAGGAAGCAAATCTTATCTGCTGAAAGGATTTCTTTTTTAAGTTCACTTTCTAGTGAAATGCCTGCATTGTTCCCTGTAAAAAGTTCGCTTTGAGAGAGCCTTGTATATGGTGTGATAGATTTAAGATGTTGCTCAAAATCCGAGAACTTAGCATCCAGTTTTGAAAATATGCCAGAAAGTAATTTTGCTTCTGTTTCAATAAGATCATCATTGAAGTCTTCCTCTTGAAGCTCCGATTGAAGTAGATGAATAATCTTGTTCGAAAGCTCGATCTGCTTGTCAACGCTGTCTTCTCCGGTGATCAGTCCAAGCGCGAGATTAACAACACGTATAAGATATTGCGATAGAAGAATTGTGGCTTCCGCTTTATCAATGGGCCGTTCTTTGATAAAAAACTTATCCTTTTCCAGTTGTCTCAACCTGGACGATAGGAGTTTATTGATTAGTTGCTCATAAAGTCCTTCCGACAGCATACTTTGATTTCAGAAATCGATCCACAACAGGAACATCAGCTGGCGCCCAATCTAGTGCGGGTAGGTCTGTTGGACTTAGCCATTCAAACGCCTTGTGCTCTCGCAAAGTTAATTGGCCAGCCTTCAACCGTACGACAAAGGGTATTAGATTAATTGTGAATGTAGGATATTCGAATTTACTATCGGTAAGTCGTTCCAATATCTCCACTTCTACATTCAACTCCTCGATTAGTTCTCTCTTAATACACATCTCCGCTGACTCATCAGCATGCATTTTTCCGCCAGGAAATTCCCACTTCAAAGGAAGTTTCATCACCTCACTGCGTTGAGTTACAAGAACTTTTGATCCATGTGTGATAATAGCACAAGTAACGTTGAGCATCAGATTGACGGGTTGGAAACGAAGTTTCGTATGAAAATATTAAAACTCTCTGCTCATATTCAACCTCTACAGTAAGTTTTTGGTTAGCAAAGCGAAGTTTTTCAGAAGTAATAAACCCCTGTTTGCTCTTTATTGACTCAGTGGGCCAGTTGAATGGAAAACAAAAAAGCCCACAAAAATCAATTTTGTGAGCTTTCGAGTGTTTTGGTCCCCGATTGCTATCGGGGCCTGTGATCCCGCTGGGATTCGAACCCAGGACCCCTACATTAAAAGTGTAATGCTCTACCAGCTGAGCTACGGAATCCTCCTGCGCGTGCGTTCAAATGATCATCTAGCATTTCCACACGCATCGGATTTTATTCATTTACTTTGTCCCCCGTCATTGCTTAAGTGGACGCAGTCTCTAATTTTGGCGCTTTTACCTAAATTGAGGTCGCAAAGGTAGCAGGATATAAAAATTATGCAAAGCAGGGTTTTAAAAATTGTTGGCGCATTGCTCATTCTCATCTCATGCTCTTCCTACTCCCTGGAAGCGCAAATATCAGGATACCGTTTGCAACAAGCGGATTCGCTGTTCCTGGACAAAAAATACACGCAGTCGCTCGAACATTACCAACAAATCCTCGCGCAAAATGAATACACTCCTGCCATGCTCCTCAAAATGGCCTACATCCAGGAAGGTCTCAACCGCATTGGCCAGGCGCTCTACTACCTCAATCTCTACTATATCGCTACAAACGACAAAAGTGTTCTGGAAAAAATGGATGAACTGGCCACGCGATACAACCTCGAGGGATACCAACTCTCGGATGCAGACAAGGCTCTCTCCTTCTATCGCGATTACCATCTGCAAATCACTGTCGCTCTCGCTGCCATCGTGGTGTTCTTCGTGGCAGTCACTTTCTCCGTGAGACGAAAAGGGCACCGTCCGATCGCGCCGGCAGTAGTCACGCTCATTGTCCTGCTGGTGCTCTTCTACCACGTCAACATCGGCGGTGAAGCTTCCATGGGAATCATCGGCAATGCTCATACTTTCTTAATGAACGGCCCGTCACCGGGCGCATCTGTTGTTCAAATTGTTGAAGAAGGACACCGGGTGGAAATTATTGGGAAGAAAGACGTGTGGATGGAGGTAATGTGGAATGGGGAGGTGGCTTACGTTCGAGAGGCGAATCTGCTTCCCGTAGTTTTGTAGGCGTAAGCCGTTAATCGAGCGCCAGATTAACGATTTGAGTTACGTCAGAGATTGCCTTTCATAGTTGGTTGCAAAAATTGAACACCGAACAAGGAACAAGGAATATCGAATCCCGATAACTATCGGGATGAAGTACGCTCGAGCCAAGTACGCATCTACTTTCCAGGTCGTGAAGAATTTTACCGCAAGGACGCGAAGGCGCAAAGGTGTTCGCAAGCATTTTGTGAGTTCTGATTGTATTGCAACAAGAACAACTCAAAATGTAAACTAGACGCAAGGCTTGCTGCCTGCGGCAGGGCTAAATTTCTGCGAACCGACTCAACTGGATGTCGCACTAAGCTAAGCTCGAGCGCACACCCACTCCCACACCCACGATTAACTATTAACGGATAACTAATAACGATCCCAATACCTATTGGGACGAACGCTCGAGCCAAGTACGCATTTACTTTCCAGGTTGTGAAGAATTTTACCGCAAGGGCGCGAAGGCGCAAAGGTGTTTGCAAGGGTTTTGTAGTTCCGACTGGATTGCAATAGGAACAACTAGAATGTAAACTAGCCGCGAGGCTTGCTGCCTGCGGCAGGGCTAAATTTCTGCGACAAGGTAGAGAGGACTTCTAATGACGCCAATCGGAAGTTATCGGATCCGTTAAGCGTAGTGTGAGAGTGAGAGCGAGTGTGGGCGCTCGATCTGCGATTTGAGTTGCGTCTAAAAACGCTTTTCATAGTCAGTTGAGAAAATTGAACACCGAACAAGGAACACCGAATCCCGATAACTATCAGATAACTATCAGATAACTATCAGATAACTATCGGGACGAAGGATGCTCGAGCCGAGATATTGCATTATTTCTAAATTCTATTAGATTTTTTTCGTTGAGTTACGAATACAAATGATCCGCTAATAACTATTAACCATTAACTAATAACTAATCTCGGATCGAGCGCACACCCACTCCCACGATTAACGGATAACGATCATCCCATCAAAGTCAAGATAGTAGCTGCAACGAGAAGCATGACAAAGTGGTACCCAGTATTAATCCAGAATAATTTCCATGATGCTTTTTCCCAGGCTACGCGACTGAGATCGCCGGGAAGGTAAAAGCCGAGCCACGTAAACACAGAGGCGTTGAGGATCTTGCCGACAACTGGCACACTGTCCATGCCGGGCACGTAGGTCCATGCTGCGATGTTGTGCGCAAAGACATACGCAAGCAAAAAATTCCCAATCACCATGATTGCCATTCCTCTCACCATCACGCTGGCCGGAGGCTTCACGGTCATGTCAAAGCCGAGCTCTTTTGCCCAGGCTTTACCGAATAAGGGAGTGTACCAAAGAAAACCTAATACGAAGTTCGCTATGACTGCGACTAAAATCGCGATTAGGTTAATGTTTAGGTCTTGTTGTTCCATGGTTTTAGTTTAAAGTTTAAGGTTTAAGGTTTAAAGTTGTGCGCTGTAGCTTCGTTTAACTGTTATTCCGATTTCGTCATAATTAAACACCGAATATCGAATATCGAGTAATGAATATTGAAGTGTCGCCTGCCTGTCCGGTAGACAGGCTCGAGTGAAGTTCATACGCGTTATGATCGAGCGAAACTTTAAACCTTAAACCTTAAACCTTAAACTTTAAACCTTAAACCTAAAAATCACCTGACCGGTGAAGTCGAATCAAACGCCAACGTTATAATTCCTTTATACGACTTATTAGAATACTTCAAATGATAAAAGTACATACCCGAGGCTTCGCCTTCGGCGTACCAGCGGAAATCGCGGAAGGTGCTTTCGTAAACGGACTTACCCCAACGATTTAAAATTATAATTCTCTCGAACGCTCCACCACAATTATCCTTAGGTAAGATATTAACCAACTCTCCCGTGGCTTCGTCTTCCTTCACCATGGCAAAGAAGTCATTCCAGTTATCTCCATTGGGTGTGACAAGATTCGGCGGCAGGAATTCTTCCTCGCCGCTATCAAGATCGCTAACATTTATATTCACCACAACGGTATCTCCCTTCTGATTAAAACATTTATCATCGATCACCCGGAAAGTAAACTTGTACTCATTCTTCATCGCATCGCCCGTAAATATGCTGCACTCTGGTTTCCACGCAAAGGTCGACTCAACGGTTCCCCTACCCTGTGCATCCTCAAATACATAACCTGTCGGCTCTACATTACCTTCAGCTTTTACCAGCTCAAGTTTTAGCCAGTCAGCCTGTGGAGAAACATCGGGATCACGGCCCAGTAGCCCAAGGGTAATTTCTTGTCCGAGCAGCACATTCATTGTATTGTCGAACATCTGGATTTCGCTATTGGTATTCACAACCTGCAATGTCGGTTCCAGGTTGTCGGGTGGATAAAGTTTCACCGTAACATCCAACGTATCAACATTATTATACTGGCACTTATTAACATTGTCAATCACGAGGAATTGAAACGTGAACTCGTCCTTTTGCTTCAGGTTAACTTCATCACAGAAAATATTCCAGGTGAACCGTGATTGCACTACATTATTAGCACCGAGCGAAGGGAAGCTCACATTATAATTGTTGATATCGAAGTCTTTTCCCTTTACATGCAACACGATATAATCATTGTCAGCGTCAATACCTTTTACATTGAATGTGAGTGTTTCATTAACTTTTCTTTTTAATCCCGTGACCGCGCGTTCAAACGGATCTGGCGTAAGATCAGAATCAATAACAGGAGTATTATTCCCCGGCAAGTTCACCTTTAATTTGAAATTCATGTAGTCGGGCTGGGCGAATGTGCACTCGTCAACATCATCCAACAAGACCTTGAAATCAAATTCAGTTTTTCCCGAAAAATTAAAAACGTCGCATCGTGTATCCCATTCCAATTGCGCCTCATAAACTCCGGCTTCACTTTTAACCTGGGTGAATTTCATTCCATAATCCTCGAGTCGAAAACCAACGGGAATCACTCCGGCAACTAACATATCTCCATCATCATCCGCACCTTTGATAGCCCAGGTTTTGATCTCACCTTCATTAACGGTCTCAACTACATCCGGAGTTGTAAAATAGGGAAGGGCATTCGGGGGAGGTTCAATATCCACAGTTATGCGCAACGTATCCGATAGTGGCAGACTGCAGGCATCATCATAAGCGACAACGGCGATATCAAAAGGTCCTTGCACATATGGACATTTATCAAAGCAAACTTTAAAAGTGATCTTGCTTCCATTCACCAATACCGCTGATGAGATCTCAGGCAATACGTCGCTTACATTTTTCTTAAAGCCGATGGGAATGGCTTTGATCTTTACGTTCTCCGTGAAGTTATCATCCTGCTTTGAAGCATCCGGATCGGACACTACGACTTCAATACATCGCTGGTCGTCGCCAACGGTGTTGCTAAACGTTACCTGCATATTTTCGTCAAACTCAACGCCACCTTCATCCAATTTTTTTCCAATGATCTGCGGTGGCTCTGCGCGGGGACAAACATCAACGACAAGCATTTGAAAATCGCGTCTTACCTCTCCGATCTTGATACCTTCGCGGAATTCCTCACACCTTACAGCGAATACAAACAAGCCTTGCTGTGATGGAGTAGCAGTGAGAAATCCGTCGGAGCTAATCTTAAGATCGGGATCGCCATTCAATATGTTGGTTGCGCTATATGGAAATCGCCATTCTATCTGCGGGTATGGCGCGGGTTGAAGCAAAGGAACTGCAGCAACACTATGCGTGCTCAATGGCGTGACAAGGGAATAAACCAATGAATCGCCATCGTCATCAATACCGGCAAAGTCGACGTAGTAAGGTTTACGGGGACAAGCATAATCATTCAAAGGCGGGAACAATCGCGGTGATGAATTAATAAAAGGCTGACCATTTTTCACCACAGGTGGAAACTCGAGATAGAATGTCTGTCCAGCAGCCCTTCCTCCAACCTCAGGATTCTCACTATAAATGTTTGTGATCGTATAATTTCTGCAGCATCGCTCCCAAATGATATAATAACCTTGCGGGTCGTTATATCGGCTGTCAGACAGCACCAGGTTGGTTGAGTACACTAGCTTGGACGTCACAATCTCACCGCGCGAGCACGACGGTTGCGTATAGCTTACGTTAGTTTCCGAGGGATTGTTAAAAACCACATTCTGCATGAACTGGTTGTCGCGCTTTCTGTAGATGGCAGCAATTATATTGTAGTCGCGTGCTCCGGGATCACCGTTGAGCTTGTCGAAGTATAAAATCAGGTTGACGCGATAGGTGTTATTATTGATGTGTATGATCTCAAATTCTCCACCCACAATATGAGAAGCTATGGCAGGTAACGCCAGGAAACAGAGAATAACAAGAAAGCCCCTTTTCATATCCCGACACAAAGAGATTAAATATAGAGAATTAGACTGAGGCAGAAAACTCCTGCGATTCTGTAATTTCGCGACTTGCAAAAGATGAAAAAGGGCGACATTCTGGAGAATATTGTAGTGAGTACTATGGCGGCGGAGGGAAAATGCCTTGCCCGCATCGATAACCTTGTCATTTTCCTGGAAGGAGGGGCACCCGGCGACACAGTCGACGTGATGCTCACCAAGATTAAAAGCTCGTTTCTGGAAGGCCGGGTTGTCAACATAAAATCCTACTCATTGCATCGGGTTGAGCCTTTTTGCATCCACTTTGGAGTGTGTGGCGGTTGTTCCTGGCAGCATATTAACTACGATCAACAGTTGGAATACAAGCGTCAACAGGCTATCGATCATCTTGAACGTATCGGTGGACTAGACCTTCCGCCGGTCAGGCCAATCGTGGGTTCACGCAACACAAAATATTACCGAAACAAGCTGGATTATACATTTTCGGCCCAACGCTGGCTGACGCGCGAAGAAATGAATGCGCGGAAAGAAGCTGAAAATTCCGGAGCAGCCCCGCTTCCCGCCGAAGTAGCACTGGGTTATCACATCCCCCGAAAATATGATCTTGTTTTTGACGTAAAAACTTGTTGGCTGCAGCCCGACCCCTCAAATGCGATCAGGCTGGCCGTTAGAGATGAGGCCATCAAGAATAACATTCCATTTTTCGATCTGCGAAAGCAAATTGGATTTCTTCGAACCATCACTATCCGTACGGCCAATACCGGTGAGGTTATGATCATACTGCAGGTGACGTATGATAAAATGGAATGGACAGAAAAAATCCTGAGGAGGCTGGAACGCGATTTTCCGCAGATAACATCTTTTCAGTTTGTCGTGAATGGAAAGAAAAATGACACGTTCAGCGATTTGAATATTCAAACCTGGAAAGGCAATCCCTACATCACCGAAAAGATGCAGAGGCCAGACGGGAAAGGTGATCTTGAATTTCGTGTTGGTCCCAAGTCATTCTACCAAACCAACTCACAACAAGCCTACGAACTTTATAAGATTGCGTGGAGAATGGCGGATCTCAAAGGCAACGAAGTTGTATATGATCTTTACACGGGCACTGGCACCATCGCCAACTTTGTTGCTGCGCATGCCCAGAAGGTTGTGGGACTGGAATATGTAGCTGCATCTATTGAAGATGCAAAGTTGAATTCAAGCATCAACAACATCCATAACACAGAATTCTTCGCCGGAGATATCAAAGACCTTTTGGACACCGACTTTTTAACAACACACGGCAAGCCCGATGTTGTAATCACGGATCCGCCACGCGCCGGTATGCACGAAGATGTTTGCAAGATGTTGTTGCAAGCCGAGCCACAAAAGATTGTTTACGTAAGCTGTAATCCTGCAACACAGGCCCGGGATTTAAAAATATTGGCGGAGAAGTATGCAATAACGGAAGTGCAGCCGGTGGATATGTTTCCGCATACTGTTCACGTCGAAAATGTAGTTAACCTTCGTTTGCTCTAGGTTTAAGGTTTAAAGTTTAAGGTTAGGTTTGAGGTTTGAGGTTTGAAGTTTGAGGTTGGGGCGAGGTTTCTTGAGCTTTATGTTAATGTTTGGGCTTTAAATTAAATTAGGGTGGGGGATAACGGGGTTGGGAGTTTTGCGTTATATTCATGAATCCCTCTCGTGTACAGTCTATAGTAATCTATAACGCAGGCTTTCATGAATACCATTCCCAAAAAACTACTGGCGCGCAAGCACGAGATCACGACGGAGTTTCTGGATCTTCTCGACCAGCATATCGAGGAAATCGTAAACGGCAGAACGAATTACATCTTCAAAATCAAAGATTTTGCGGAACAATTGTCCCTCAACGCCGGGCATTTCAGCAATGTCATTAAGCTCGTAACCAAAAGATCCCCCATCGACCTCCTCGAAGAACGACTGGTAGCCGAAGCCGAAATGATGCTAAACGACACCGATTTGACCATCGCCGAGATCGCGAGTAGGCTTACTTTTCAGGATGCGAAGGCGTTTGAGAGGATGTTTGCGAGGGTTTCTGGCAGGCAACC
>JAEZBX010000176.1 GCA_023412765.1 Bacteroidota bacterium | reverse complement strand
ACCAGTGGTATTTGTGCCCCTGAATTCAATACGGCAACGGTCACTTTCTTCCAGGATCCAACTGCCACTGCATCAGACATCAACGGAATATGTCTCGACCCTACGTCAACAGCCATACCGTTGAGCGGTACAATTGGCGGTGGTGCAACAAGTGGTACATGGGTGAATGTGGATGGCAATGGAACAATCGGATCCATTAATGTGGTTGGAAACACTGTAACTGCAGTTTACACATCCAATGCTGCAGACTATACGGCTGGAACTCCAATCCGAGTCAGGCTCGAAGGCCTGCCTTCCGGGGCCAGCACTTGTGCTCCAGCAACTCAGGAAATTACTATAAACGTGGACAGAACCCCTGTGGCTGACGCAGGACCTGCAGCGGTTAGCGTCTGCGAAAACTTCTATCAGCTTCAGGCCCAAGACCCGCCTCCGTTCGGCGCGACTGGAATGTGGACGGGTCCTGGTGGGATTACATTTGATGACCCGACAGATCCGCGTACGACCGTCCGAAACCTTCCGGCACCGGGTAGCCCTGCCGTTACACTTCGGTGGACTCTGACCAGCGCGGGTGGAAATTCATGTACAGCCTTCGATGAAGTAGCTATTACCAGAATCGTCGCGCCTCCTTCTACGGACATAAGTCCGGTCATCTGCGAGGTTCCACCAGCCGGTGGACCGCTGACAACACAAGTGTTGTTAACAGATTATGAGAATTCAGTGACGACAGTTCCAGCAGCCGACCGCACAATTTCGTGGTATGAAGACGGTGCACCGCCGCTTGGTACTTTGATTGCTGATCCTACGGTGGCACGCGTAAATGTCCCCGATGGTAAAATCTATGTCGCCAGAATATTTGACACGGCGACCGGATGTAGAAGCGATGCAGTAGTGTCGATAAACATAAGGCCGCTGCCCGCAGTTCAGAATGCTACGGTTGCGCTATGCGAGGATGCCCCTGGAACGAATACTGCTTCTAATATCGACCTGTTAGGGGATGCCCGGTTCAGGGACGCCGTAACAACGGCCGGTAACATCGTAACATGGCATACGTCGATTGCTGATGCACAAGCCAATGTTTCGCCGATCGTCGCCGCCATCCCTACGGTTACTGGTTCGATGAATGTCTTTGCACGGGTTACTTATGGTACCGCGCCTGCCTGTCCGATCATCGCTCAACTGACGCTGCAGGTAAACTTGTTGCCAGATGATGTACCGATTAATGGTGACCCCACTGTATGTATGGGAACGCCGGGACAACCTTTGAATACTTTACCGGTTCAAACCTATCAGGTGACCAGTGTTCCTGGTGCGAAATATTATTGGACGATTCCTACCGGCCCCGGTCAGTTTTCAGTCTTTGCTGGAGGGGGTGAAGATGACTTTTATGTGTTGCTTCAGTTTCCATTTACGGCAGCACCCGCAGTCGAGACACTCCGCGTAAGAATAGAGCTAAACGGATGTAGCTCTGGTGAATTGACATTACCGATCACCAGATCGCAGCAGCCAACCGCGCCAGTAATTACTGGTGAGCCAGTCGTTTGCGAAAACGAAGATGGAATTCAATATAGTGTGACAGCGCCCAATCCAAGTTCGGACTACAGCTGGGAGATCCGACGCCAATCTGACAATACTATTGGTGGAGCTTTTATAACCTCGGGCCAGGCATTGCCTAATATTTTTGTCGAATTCAGTGATGAAGATGTTGTTGTCTCGGTAACCGAAATAAGCTCCGTATGTGCCAGCCCCGAAGCACAGTTTCCAGTCACGATAAATCTGAGGCCAAGAATGGCCGATAATGATCAGTTGGTTTGTAGCGATTCGCCAACAAACATTGTTTTCCTGGCTGCGCCATCCAGCCCTGTTGCGATAGACAAATTTACCATAGGGAACGCTATTTACACGCCGGGTCTTGGATTCAAAAATCCACTTGGTCCTGAAACTTTCCCTCAGTCTAATCTTCCGGCGAACTTTATCGAAAACCATGTATTTGAAAATCTGACGCCATCGCCGCTGGCGCTGAATTATACGGTGACGCCCGTGAGCGTCGGTGCCGCAGCAAGGGAGTGTACTGGTACCGCTCAGATCATCACCGTAACGGTGAAGCCTGAACCACAACTGAGTCCAAATCTCAACAAGGCAATTTGTAGCGGAACAGAAACCGAGATCACGCTAATATCAGCAAATAATACTTTCCCATCAGATCGTTTTATCATCAATAACATCACCGTCCCTGCAGGTGTTGTGGCATTATCGCCGATCCCTGCAGCAGATGGAACTACGCTTTACCTTGACGATGTCCTGTATAACAACATTTGGGAAAATACTACTGGAGTAAATCAGGTAGTGCGTTATGAGATACTCCCTTACAGTACTTCGTTGGGATGCGCTGGTAACCCTGCAACAACGGTCGATGTTACAATCTATCCTCGCACCGATGTTAACCCAGTTGTTGTACCTCCACTTTGTAATGGTGATCTTCTCAATGTAGCATTCAGTTCGCCTAACAATCCTGATGCAGGTTTCCTTTGGATCGTTACTTCATATGATTCTCATATAACACTGGGTAGCCCCGCTGCTGGATCGGGTAACATCTCGAATATGATCCTCACCAATACGTCACAGACACTTGACGGAACGGTTACGTTCGAGGTGCGTGGAAAGAACCCGCCGTCTGAAGAAGGCATTAACGAATGTTTAAATCCCGTACAGACATTTGTTGTGACAGTGAGAAAGTCGCCAATTGCAAACGCTCAGGTGTTATCTGCATGCTCTGACGTGGCAGGTGGAAATACCTATACGGCAGATCTTAAAGCTCTTGAACCGAGTATTACTCCAGACGCCGGCGATCCGAACACGACTATTAACTGGTATGTGGATGCTGCGTTAACTACGCAAATACCTGATGACGGATCATTAGATGCATATGTTGTCACAGATAACATTCCTGTATATGTTGTTGTCGAATACCTTCCTACATCATGTCGCAGGGTTGTTACAGTGCGATACAACGTTAATCCCGCCGTCTCTGTCGCAACCATACTGAGCGACTTCAACGGGTTTAATCTCAATTGTAATGCGGATAACTCAGGGCAGATCAGGGTCGATGTATTAACAGGTTCGCCAGTTTATTCCTATCGGATTGATGGTGGACCCTTTATTAATGCGGGTACTCAGACATACATGTTCAATTCACTCGCCGCTGGCCCTCACGTTGTGGAAGTTCAGGATGCACGCGGATGTACGGCAGTTGAGAATATAACGCTTGTTGAGCCGCCGACACTTTCTGCAACATTGGCAATAGATCAACCCATCTCATGTTTCCTTGGTACTGACGGGGTCATCAGCACGGTTGCGTCAGGGGGATCGGGTAGTTATTCAAGCTATTTGTTGTTGCAGACCAATACTGTTGATCCTAACAACGATGGTATATTCTCAAATCTAAGCGCCGGTTCTTATAATGTGAGAGTAGAAGACTCAAATGGATGTACTGTGGATTCTGCTCCGGTATCCTTGGTCAATCCACTCCAGGTGGAGCTCAGCGCAACTGTTGTTATGAACGCAGGCGGATATGCCTTGAGCTGTAAAGACGCAACCGATGCACAGATCGATGTTGTTGCATCGGGTGGAAATATACCAACGACATATACCTATACGTTAGTAAGGTCCGGCGATCCGGTCAATCCTTACCGGGTAATAACCGCTGGTAGTGCAAACGAGTCATTCCAAAATTTGCCGTTCGGTAGCTATACTATTACAGCTACTGATAAAAATAACTGTCCATCTCTGCCAGTGTCAGTGATCATTATTAATCCTCCGCCGTTTATAGCCGGGTTAATTGGTATTAACCAGTCGATATGCGTGGGAGAAGATCCCGTTCTCATTAATGAGCTGGTACCACCATTCGGCGGAATTGGAGGCTACCAATTCCAATGGCAGCAATCCTTAACAGGATCGGCGAACGATGCTGACTGGATTTCAATACCAGGAGCAATAAGCAACGAATTTGATCCGCCTTCACTAAGTCAGACTACCTACTATAGGAGACTCGTTACTTCGGGATCTTGCGGAACTTTAGGAAAGGATAACATCGTGGAAGTAACTGTCAACCCGTTGCCGGTCGTTTCATTCTCTGCGCCGTCAAACGTGTGTCAGGGCGAATCATTCACTCTATCGCTCAATATGTCGTTAGGAACTGCACCGATTGAGTATGACTACTCTACGGGGTTAACCACCTTTACCAACCTCATCGGTACTGAAAACACGATGATTCCGATAAGCAATTTCCAACAGAACACTACTTATACGTTGCTTCGGGTGCGTGACTTAAATGGCTGTGAGTCGACCAATGTGCCTCAAGCAGTTCCTGTCAATCTTATCAATATTAATCCTGACTTCGAGGTGTTGGCTCCGACGGCGCAATGCCCGGGAGGAACCTTTACGTTCCAATGGCAAGTCGAGCCTGGCATCAAATACACATGGATCTGGACTGATGGTAGCCAAACCGTTGTGAACGACCCGTTATCTCCCGGTCCGGAGGACAGAGCGCCTGGCGTTCAAACTATTACTCACGTGTTTGCAGCGGGTTCTACTGAGAGCTCAACGGTTTATCCCGTAAGACTACAGGCCGAGAATGCGTTGTGTGAACCTAAGTTCGCAACGAGAACCGTGACGGTTTATCCTAATGTGTTTCTTAATATTCTTCCAGGTGAACTGATCCTGTGTAGTGGAGAGAGCACAACTTTCAGAGATCAATCGGCAGGTGTTGATATTGGAACATGGTACTATCGTGAAAAGGGCACAACACAAAGACTTGACGAACGGAGTGGGCCTGTTGCGAGTGTGACTTTCACTTTCACGAATAATACCACTACGAATCCCATGTACTATGAGGTTATCTATGAAGCTGCAAATAGCGAAGGCTGTACGGCTGAGTACATGGAAGAAGTCAAAGTTTACAGAGGTGTGACAGCGTTGATGTCAACTAATCCTGATCCACCTGCACCATTTACTGGTGGTATTTCAACAGTGAACTTCACAAACAACTCGACGCCTCTAGACGCCACCGACTTTGAATATACCTGGGACTTTGGAGATGTACTCGCTACTCCAGCTACTGGATCGGGTACAGCAAATTATACGGTAGACTACATTTCTGCAGGTATAAAGAACGTCACATTGCGCGCAGTAAATATTGCTGCACGTGATACTGATAATAAAACATGTCAGAGTGTCGACACCAAGCAGCTCAATATTCAATTGCCGATGGTGGGTGCCGCGTTTAAGGCCACACCGCTGGCGGCTTGTTTCCCTGCTGATATAACTATAGAGAATCTATCTCCGGGAGCTGATACATTTATGTGGGAGCTTTATGACCAGGCAGGACTCGTAACAACTTCGACACTGAGAAATCCAGTGTTCAGAATATTGAAGCCCGGTGTCTACGATATCTATCTCACGGCAAGTTATCTGGCGACCGGCCAGAGTGCCCAGGCGGAGCAAAAGGGTATACAGATATTTGACAAACCTTCTTCAATCTTTGAGCTTCGTCCAAATCCTTTGTATGTGCCTGACACCGAGATGCAAACCTTCAATAAGTCGGCTCGGGCAACCCACTATGAGTGGATATTCGATGATGGCGCTACGTCCAATGAATTTGAACCACGTCACACCTATAAGCTTGAAGGCAAATATTTAGTAACGCTTATTGCCGGGTTCGACAATGGCAACAAGGATGTGGATGGAGATGGAATACTCGACGGAAATTTGATTTGCTACGATACGGCTCAGCAGGAGGTAGTTGCACTTGATGGCGGATTTATGAAACTCCCCAATGCGTTTACCCCGTCCGTTACTGGTCCTTCCGGAGGACAGCCCGGTAGTGGAACATTCAATGACGTATTCCTGCCAATCATGCGCGGGGTGGAGGAGTTCCAGATGCAAATATTTGACCGCTGGGGTAACCTGCTTTTCGAAAGCAGGGACAAGAACATCGGTTGGGATGGTTACGACAAGAATGGAAGGGCGTTACCGGCAGGGGTATACGTCTATAAGCTGGTCTTGCGATTGTCCGATGGACAACGCACTACCAAGATCGGAGATGTGACGTTGATAAAATAGTTGGGATACGAAACTCTATTTCAAATGGAAAACTTCGCTGAACAACTGGAGAACTTTTTAACCTGATTGAATGAAAAAGCTTTTACAAATAGCGCTATTGATGCTGAGCTTCGCTGCTGCCGCGCAGGATCCTCAGTTTTCCCAATATTATCAGTCGCCGCTATATCTTAATCCCGGCTTCACAGGGATAACGCCGCAGCACCGATTTGTGGCCAACCACAGAATTCAGTGGCCTAGTTTGCCCCAAGCTTTTGCAACGTATGCTGTATCGTACGATCTATTCGTTAACGAACTAAGAAGTGGATTTGGTTTCTTGTTTACAACAGACAAAATGGGCTCAGCAGGATGGAGGACTACTACGGGAGCGCTGATGTATTCATATAAGATAAAGCTGTCGGAAAACCTCGTCTTTTCTCCAGGTCTGTCATTTGGATATGGATCCAATGGATTAGATCGTTCGAAGTTGCAGCTCGGAGATGGTCTTGAATACGATGGAATTTCGCTCGACCCTGAATTGAATAAACTTGGAAGACAAAGTCATTTCGATTTTGGTTCGGGCTTTTTACTATATTCAAAAAGTCTCTGGATCGGAGGTTCTTTTCAGCATATGAACCGACCAAACCTTTCTGTTCTCAATGAAGTCAGTCGACTTGATATGAAGACTTCGATTCACGGCGGGATTCGGCTAAGCCTCACCGGTGGTTTGCTTAACCGGTCGCGGCCCTCGTACCTCACACCTTCATTCATCTATCGCATGCAAGGAAAATCTTTTACGCAGTTAGATCTTGGTGTCAATTACCATGTCGACCCGATTTCCGTTGGAGTATGGTATCGCGGTAAACCATTTCAGAAAACTGTCATAAACAGTGTTGCCCAGGACGCATTGATATTGTATCTCGGATTGTATTTTAAGCAGCTAACCATCGGTTACAGTTACGATTTTACCATTTCTGAGATGCAGACTGCGTCAGGCGGTGCTCACGAAGTTTCTATCGTGTATGAGTTCAATTCGAAAACTAAAAAGGAATCTAAAAAGAAATATCGGTTGATTCCTTGTCCTACTTTTAACAGTAAGGAAGGTTTCTGGAACTAGGTTCGCTCATACCCATTTTCAATCTTCCAATCTTTCCCCTTACTTCGCCGGATGATTTCATCTGGTCCTATGAATTTTGCTGCGGCTCTGAAAAGTAAAGTATTTCAAGAAGTTGGTGCAGTTGCCGATGCTCTACAGCTCGAAACCTATGTTGTTGGTGGATATGTGCGCGATTTGATTTTAGACAGGCCGTCTAAAGACGTAGATTTCGTTTGTGTCGGCAGTGGAATTTCGTTGGCCCAAAAGGTAGCCCAATCCCTTGGACCAGGTGTCAAGGTTACTATATTCAAAAGTTTTGGTACGGCGCAAATTGTTTACCAGGATCTTGAACTTGAGTTTGTAGGTGCGCGAAAAGAGTCATACCGCAGAGAGTCAAGAAAGCCGGTTGTCGAAGATGGAACGCTCGACGATGATCAACGGCGGAGAGATTTCACCATCAACGCCATGGCTATTAGCCTAAACCAAGCCACATATGGTAATTTGATTGATCCGTTTGATGGCAGGGAGGATTTAAAGAAAAAAATTATCAGGACTCCTCTCGATCCAGTAGTCACTTTTTCTGACGATCCATTGAGAATGATGCGCGCGGTTCGGTTTGCTTCGCAGCTAAACTTTGACATTGAAGCTACGGCTTTTGAAGCCATAATTAATCAGGCTGAAAGGTTGAAGATTGTGTCGCAAGAGCGTATAACCGATGAGTTGAATAAGATTATTTGCAGTCCCGTTCCGTCCTATGGTTTTAAGCTACTGTTTCACAGCGGCCTGCTTAAACAATTTTTCCCAGAGCTGGTGGCATTGCATGGTGTGGAATACGTTGGCAACCGCGCGCATAAGGACAACTTTTTTCATACGTTACAAGTACTCGATAATGTTGCAAAAGTGTCTGATGATCTGTGGCTGAGATGGGCAGCTATACTTCATGATATTGCTAAACCGGCAACCAAACGTTATGACAAAGTTCATGGCTGGACTTTTCATGGCCATGAAGATCGAGGTGCCAGAATGACTCCCGGTATCTTCAAGCGTCTGAAATTGCCACTCAATGATAGGATGGAATTTGTGCAGAAGCTGGTAAGACTTCACCTCAGGCCGATACCACTTTCGAAAGAAGTTACCGACTCAGCAATTCGGAGGTTGCTGTTTGATGCTGGCGAGGATATAGACGCTCTCATGACGCTTTGCCGCGCCGATATCACGTCAAAAAATTACGATAAGGTCAGTCGGTTTTTGAAAAATTTTGATCTCGTTGAACAAAAAATAAAGGAGGTAGAAGAAAAGGATCACATCCGAAATTTTCAGCCACCTGTTACAGGCGATGAAATTATGAAGCTTTACAATCTCCCACCTGGGAGGATAATTGGTGAAATTAAAGAACAGATCAAAGATGCAATTCTCGACGGTATCATTAGAAACAATAAGGAAGAAGCCATGGAGTTGTTAGAGAAGATTGCGCGAGAGAAAGGACTGGAAAAAGTTTAAGGTTTAAAGTTTAAGGTTTCAGGTTGTGGGTTTTAACGCGGACCTCGTTGAGAACAATGTTTTAGCGTATCCAAATCGCATCGGAAAGTCGTTTTCTGTGCGAAACTTTAAACTTTAAACTTTAAACTTTAAACCTTAAACCTTAAACTAATCCACGCAACCCTTTTCTTTTTATCTTGTCTTTGTACATCAAGAGGGTACATAGTTTGAACCAAACGGGGCTGCACGATGATTTGATTGACCGTTGCCGGAAGGGTGACCGCGACGCTCATTACCAGCTTTATAAGTTGTATTCCAAAGCAATGTATAACGTGGCATACAGGATCACACGTAGTGATGTCGAAGCAGAGGATGTATTGCAGGATGCCTTTATAAACGCTTTTCGGAATCTGGATAAATACCGTGGTGACGCAACTTTCGGAGCATGGCTTAAGCGTATTGTCGTTAATAAGGCGATTAACGCCCTGAAAAAGAATAAATACGTAGACTTTCCCGACGATGAACAATGGGATGTGTCGGATGAGGTGGATGTCACAGAATATCGGGAGGGACTAACTGTAGAGCGAGTAAAGAGGGGAATTGAGAACTTACCTGACGGATATCGGGCAGTCTTGTCGTTGTATCTGTTAGAGGGATATGATCACGAGGAAATTGGACAAATTCTGGGTATCAGCGAATCAACCTCAAAGTCCCAGTTGAATAGAGCGCGTACTAAACTGAAAGAGATATTGAATACTTAATAAATGTGAAGGTTACCTAAACTATATATTTATGAAAGACGAGTTAGATGATTTCATTCGAAAGAATCGAGGTAATTTTGATGATAAAGAACCGAGCGGAAATGTGTGGCGCAGTATTGAAGCGTCTATGAACTTCAATTCAGGAACGTTCTGGAACTCCCTGGTTATGTGGAGAGCGGCAGCAATTGTTTTTATGATTCTTTCAGCATACCTGCTCGTACCAAAACATTTTTTCACTTCTCAGAAATTGGATGTAGCAGCAAATGAATTTCGCGATGTTGAAGCCTACTACTTTCAGCAGATTTCGGAAAAGGTTGAATTGATCGACGGCTTCAACAAGAACGAAGGACTTAACGGCTTTACCCAGGATTTCAAACAGCTCGAGGCAATGTATATGATCCTCAAAGAAGAAATGAGAACAAGGCCCACTCAAAAGGTAAAAGATGCACTGGTTCTGAATCTGTTGGTGAGAATAAATTTGTTGAATCAGCAGTTGCAGAAGTTGGAGGGGCAGGGGGTTCAGCTTCCCGACGGGAAGCAGCTTCCCGAAAGTTAATACACGACCTTCCCGAAAGTTAATTAACCAGTATATCTACTTTCCAGTATCCCCATGAAACTTTCGGGAAGGGAAGAAAGCAAAAAAGCTCTGCGTCCCAGAGCTTTTTTGTTACCTAAACCTAAACCTATGAGAAGATTTACTCTACTCACTTAATACTAACGGGTGACCAAGGTTCAGGTTACATTTATTTCTTAACTTTTTGTTAATTTTTTAATTTTTCTTTAAACACTTTCCTGAACTTTTCAACCTTCGGCTTTATGACAAATGCGCAGTATGGAGCATCACCGTTGAGGTTATAATAATTTTGATGATAATCTTCTGCCTTATAAAATACTGAAGCAGGGGTGATCTCCGTTACAATAGGTTGGTCAAATACCTCCGCAGCAGTAAGTTGTTCTTTGTAATGCTCTGCAAGCTTTTTCTGTTCGTCTGTGTGGTAAAAAATGGCTGATCTATATTGAGGACCTACGTCATTTCCCTGGCGGTTCAAGGTTGTGGGATCATGTGTCTTCCAAAAAATTTCTAACAACTCTTCATAAGTAACTTTTTCGGGATCATATGTGACCTGGAGAACCTCTGCGTGTCCAGTTTTTCCGGTACATACCTCTTTATAGGTAGGGTTTTTCACGTGCCCCCCCATGTATCCGGAGACTACCTTTTCAACTCCGTCCACGTCTTGAAAAATGGCTTCAGTACACCAGAAGCATCCTGATCCAAAGGTTGCAATCTGTAATTTAGGGTCATTCATTGAATTTTGCGTTTGTCGTATTTGATGTGTGTCCTTCATACTTGAGTTGCTATCGCAAGCTTGAAGAAATAAGAAAGCAATTAGTATTAGCTTCATCGTTTGCTGGCGTTTGAATTAGAAACCAATTTACGCATTAATTGGTTTCTTTGGTTTTCATCTCCCTGTACAGCCTTATCATATTATTATTACCGAAAGGAATACGCAGGAGCTAAAGTCAATTGCACCAGGTTCATATGGGCGCGTTAGGATAGAGATTGCGTGGTGGTGGCATTTGAAAGCCTTAGACGTGCAAGTTTGCATGTTCAGAATTTACTTCTACCTTTAGGTCATGAACACAGCAGTCCTTCAAATCGCAGCGCAAGTGGTGGGTATCCATCGGTGAAGGCCTATTGTTGAAAAAAATTTGCAACCCTGGCCTTAAACGCCGGGGTTTTTTATTGAAATAATAATGAAGACGAAAGGTCAACATATTCTAGTGATTATAGCAGTTGTCGCAGTGGCAGGTAAAACTCCCATGACCGGATAACTAGTGTTCAATCTAAGAGAATAGAAAATCACAGCCCGGTCAAAAGCCGGGCTTTTTTTATGTCACCAATTAAACCAAACAATATGTCCACAATCCAATTGCCTCCGTTTTCACAGATGATGAAGAGTATTCCTGAATCATTCATCAGGGAGATTTTGAAAGTCTCTACTCAACCCGAAACCATTTCGTTTGCTGGAGGTCTGCCCAATCCCTCGTTCTTTCCTGCAGACAAAATCGCTATTGCGGCAGAAAAGGTTCTTCGCAAGGATGGAGCATCCGCTTTGCAATATTGGGTTACGGAGGGTTATCTGCCTCTCCGCAGTTTTATCGCAGATTGGCATTCGCGTAATACGGGAACCAACGTGACAGCGGAAGAGGTACTAATCCTGAATGGTTCACAACAAGGTCTTGATCTAGCCGGGAGGTTGTTCCTGAATTCCGGAAGCCGCGTACTTTTGGAAGGACCATCCTATCTCGGTGCTATTCAGGCGTTTTCTGCATACCAACCGGAGTTCCATCACATCAAGATCCATAACGGTGGCCCAGATCCTTCACTCTTTGCACGAAACATGGAAACTCTGAATCCCGTGCTGTTTTATTGCGTGCCAGATTTCCAGAATCCAACAGGAAACACCTATGATACGGCACATCGAGAGAAACTTGCTTCAATAGGAAATTCAAAAGACACATTCTGGATCGAGGACAATCCTTACAAAGAAATTTGTTTTGAAGGAAAGCGCGAGCACGACTTCCTCACGCTGATTCCAGGTAAGACTATTTACCTGGGTTCGTTTTCGAAAATAGTATCACCCGGAATGCGCTTGGGCTGGGCGATAGGGCCTGAAGAGGTAATTAAAAAAATGACAGTTGCTAAACAGGCTACGGACCTCCATTCCAACTCTCTGGCACAGCGCATTGTATTTCAATTTCTCCTTGATAACTCTCTGGAAGATCATTTGAATTCTATCAGAACATTTTATAAGTCCCAGGCTGACCACATGGTCGCTGCTATGGAGCAATATTTCCCCTCTTCGGTAGCGTGGATTCCGCCAAAGGGTGGCATGTTCATATGGGTGACGCTTCCTGAGAATATAAAGGCGACCACCTTATTGGAAGAGGCAATTAAAAATAACGTCCTTTTTGTGCCGGGCGAAAACTTCTATGTTGGGGGAAAGGAAGGAGCAAATTGCCTTCGAATGAACTTTTCAAATCCCTCGAAGGAGGAAATAACTACAGGCATTAAGATACTAGGCCAGTTAATTTCTCACCTCATGGAAAAATAAGAGCTCAGTCACGTAGCCCTAGACCCAAACGGATAGCCGACTCTACAGGAGAATAATCGCCCTGATCACGGACCAATTGGATCGAGTCATCTGAGCGGGGTTGGAGAGGTGGTTGTGCGAGAAAGCGTGGATGACTTCCACGGTGAGGCTGTGCGCCGTGAATTAGAAAAGGGTGACACAGGTAAACCGTCCCTGCGGAGCCGGTGGCATAAACCACTTCACGGTCGAGTGTCGTGGATAGTTTTTCGGCAAGCTCAATAAATGATAGCCCTTCATCTCCGGCTGGTTGCAATATCGCGGGAATATCAAGGTGCGATCCCATCAATATGCGGGTAGGGGCATCGTGGATGTCAATGTCAGAAAAAAGAAACAACATCAGCAAGAGACGTCCGCGAGATTTATGATTTAGTCGCATCGATCCGTCAGCTCCATAAAAGCTCGCATCCGCATGCCATCCTGCGTCGCCCGGATCCTCGTCACTCGGAAAGCGGATAGGAAAGGTGCCGAGACTTCCTCTTGGAAACCATCTACCTTTTCCAGCAATCTGGTCAAATGCAGTAAGTAGGACAGGAGTATTTACCGCCAGCCTAAACGGTTCTTGAGCGTAATCTCCCAGTCTAATCACCGGACGAGTCCACGTTGTTCTATCATCAGGATTGCATCCGGTATCCTTCCAAAGGATATCCCGCGCTTCGGCTGCAACATCTTTTGAGAAAGCATCTTCGATCTTTATAAATCCCTCTTGAATGAATTGTTCTATTTGTGATTCGCTCAGCATTTCAAATGAAATAATTAGTTCACAATTTATTTCTTTTTTGGTCGCATGCGATCAACTTCTGTCCATTTTTGCCCGATAGCAGAGGCGCCTTGACGCCGCAAGATCATTTCAGCATGGTTCTATCATGGCACTGTTATTGGCATGACGGTTCAGTCCACCAGAATTTTTCAGCATGTTTAAGAATTATATCATTACCGCCTATAGAAATATTTTCCGCAATAAATACTTCTCGATCATCAATATTGCCGGCCTCGCTATCGGTATGGCTGCCTGCATAATGATTGGCCAATATGTATTCTACGAATTGAGTTACGATCGGTTTCATCGCGATTACAGACAAATCTATCGGCTTGTGAATGTTAGACATTATCCTACGCACACCGACGAAAGCGCGGGATCGGTTGTCGCACTGGGGCCGGCTATGAAAGAGCTTTTTCCAGAAGTGAAGAGTTTTGCACGTTGTTACAAGAGTGAACGGGTATATTCCTATAACAACAACTCCGTTCGTTTTTCAAATGTGTTTGGTGTCGACTCTACTTTTCTTCAAATGTTTTCCTTTCCTATTGTGAGCGGAAATTCAACGGGGTTATTAGCTAAACCATTTACAGTAGTTCTAACCAACTCGTCAGCAAGGAGCCTATTCGGAGATGTGGATCCCATTGGTAAAGTTATTTTACAAGGTGAAACTCCCTTTACGGTCGAAGCAATCGCAGCGGATGTTCCTGAAAACTCGCACCTGAAGTTCGACGTTCTTTTCTCTTTTACTACAGACCTGCTCGATCCTAATTATTGTTTTACCTGTAACAATCGAAATACATACGTCCTGCTGGATAAGAATGCAAATCCGGAAACCGTTCAAGCAAAAATGCACCAGGTTATTGAAAAATTGCATCCGGATCAAAATCCCCGGCGCGAATACAGAATGCAGCCGTTATCGAGCATCCACCTGGAGTCAAACTTACGTCAGGAACACGAGCAGAACGGCAATATCAGAAGTGTTGTTTCACTATCGATCGTAGCTGTTTTAATCGTATGTATTGCGTGGCTAAATTATATCAACCTTACTACGTCAATGGCCATCAAACGATCCTCAGAAGTAGGCATTCGAAAAGTAAATGGATCAACCCGAAAGAATCTCATTGCGCAATTCCTGACAGAGTCTCTGTTCATTAATTTTTTCGCATTGATTATTGGATTAATTATAGTCCAATCCACCTTCCCAATGTTTGCTTCGTTGACTGGAATTAATACGTCGTTTACCCTGGTAAACGAAGTAGAATTCTGGATCGTATTGATCCTGGGGTTGGTCCTCGGAAGTTTTATCTATGGTTTTTATCCCGCTTTCATAGCATCGGATTTTAAGCCAATTCGCGCACTCAAGGGAAGTGCGTCTTTGCCCCGCGGCGTGTATTCAATACGTTTGGGCTTAGTCTTCTTGCAGTTCAGCATATCGGTGATTTTGCTTGTCGGCACCTTAACTGTTTTTAAACAGATCTCATTTATGAAAGATATGGATCTCGGAATCGCCATTGAAGAAACGGTTGTTGTGCCGATACCAAGTGAATTGCGAGATAAGGACAGCGATGGTTTTGAAACTGAACTTACGCAACACAGCGCCATTCAAAAAGTCACCTATACTTCGTCAATTCCTGGGAAGGAGAGCGGCAACCCTGGCGGTGGTTATAGGATCGAAAACAATCCGTCAGAAAATAGCCTGCAAGTTTACTACTATTACATCGACAAAAACTATTTCGATTTTTTCGAGATTGAATTTCTTGCGGGGAACGGCATGATAAGCGACCAGTTAAACAACGATAGAAATACGGAGCTTGTCATTAATGATGAAGCACGAAAGGCTTTTGGATTCAACTCACCGGAATCGGCCGTCGGTGAAATTATTTATCACGACGAGGATATTGTAGGGAAAATCGCCGGTGTTGTGAAAGACCATCACAATCAATCGCTCGATAAGCCAATTTCGCCCAACATTTTTCAATATACCACGGGAAAAAGCTTTTATCTTATAAAAGGAGATATGGCATCCGTTGGAGGGGACTTGGGGATAGTTAAACAAGCATTTGCAAAATATTATCAAAACTATCCTTTTGAGTATTTCTTTCTCGATGAACAATTCAACAAACAATACAACGATCACATCAGGTTCGGAACAGTGTTCGGCATCTTTACATCTCTAACCATTTTTATAGCTGTTCTCGGGCTCTCTGGCTTGACTATGTATGCAATTCGGTTGAGGGTCAAGGAACTCGCGCTACGAAAGATACTGGGGGCGTCAGTATTTAATTTATTGACCTTGTTGTCAAAAGAATATATAAAATTGACTTTTGCGGCATTTGCGGTAGCTGCCCCGTTGTCGTACGTACTCATCCAAAAGTGGTTGGAAAACTTCTACTACCGCATTGAGATCGAGTGGTGGATGTTTTTAATCCCGGGTGCAATTGTCCTGGCTGTTGCTTTGTTGACAATTACTGCGCAGTCCATTAAAACTGCTTTGGCAAATCCGGTTAGTAGGTTAAGGAACGATTGAAGGAATATCTAGGTTCGGGTATATGGTATAGGAAAATGTGTGTTTTCGTAGAGATCAATTTCCCCGCACCGATCACCTTAACCTTCCTCTTTGCTCGGCTATGAACAAGCACTTCGGTCGTAAGCAAATCGTACCGCACGCCGAGCCCGACACCGATCACCTTTCTTTTAATATAGGCAATTAACAAGTACAATGGTCATAAATTGAAATCGCCACACGTCGAGCCAGTCACCGATCACCTGATTACCATTTTTTCCAGCCCATCACTCTACGACAATCTCATCCACCAGCATCCTCGCAGGGCGCCCGGCTCCGGGATGCCAGCCAGGCGTATTGCCGATTGAGTGTGCCTTAACTTTTATATAGCGAGCGGGTATTGGTTCAAATTCAGCAATAAAATCGCGTTGTTGTCCGCCGTATTGATCGATAGGCAACGTATTGTCTACTGCTCCAACCAGTTTGAAATTTTGTCCATCATCGGAAACAAAATACTCCACTTTTTTAGGGAGCACCCGAAGCCAAAACGCATACTGATAGTAAGCTGACTCTATTCGTCGAACGGTCTTGGAACTTTCGAGATCAATAACTACCTCAAGATTTTCTCCAGGGAACGAAAACCAATTGTAATCGTAATCATGACTTCCGCGTTTACCATCAGTTAGCATGGCAGGATCCTGATCTTTCGGCAGGTTATCCATCGCTGGACTAATAAATGTTATCTTCTTTCCAAGGGCATGGTGCTCTCTCATCCCCTGTGAAAAAAGTCGATACATCGCCGACCGATATTCTTCTGGCGAACAACTCCATTCCTTTACCTGCGTTACGCCTTCGCGAATGAGCAAGTCGGTAAACGGATCTATTTTAGATCGAATTTTTGTTTTTACCTCCCACTTTCCATTCACTTTCTCGAATACGCCAAGCTCTCCTGCGAAATTTTTCTTGGCTTGCTCCATGATTGCAAACTCAAGCGGTTGTCGTGCAATCTTCACGCGTTCAAGAATGACGGCGCTATCGGCAACAGCTGCCTCCGCTTTATCAAAAATTGCTTCATATTGATCAATAAGTGCTGGAGTCAGATAGCTGCTGGCTGCCTCGATAGGAGTACCGAAAATCCTTAACGGTTTCTCCGATTTTAACAATGCATCGCGCATCTGATCGATGTACTGCCTGATGAATGGACCGGCAGCCAGGTAGTAGCCATTCAGGAAATCGTTCATCACGGAGTCTGCATTTTCATTTGGATTCCACATCAACTTGGAGATCATATATGGGCGCAGCGCCGCGAATTCTCCACCTACCTCGCGGTTCCCTTGCTCAAACATGGCATTGACACCGTGATCAGCAAAAAACTTTAAGTTAGGTTGAAGGACGTGCAAATTTGGAAATGGACTTACCAGATTATTAAACTGAACGACATAATCCCATACAATTATGTCTTTTGCAATTTTGCTCCAGTCTTCTACATCGCGAACAAAATCAGCGCTGGCCGGATCCTTGTCGATTGGTTGGTGGCGAAATGCTTCGATGCTACAAAGCATAATGTTTACATTTTCCCTTGGCTTAATTGTCTTTGGCGCGTGACGCCCGTATTCATAGGCCAGCGTCGAAATCATTTTATCCGGAAATTGATCAGCGACCTGATTAACAAAATTAATGATTGAGCCGGATGGCGATCCCTCGCGGTCATCGATCGCTTTGCAATTGTCGCATGTGCAATAGTTCTTGTTGTCATTTTGGCTTACCGACCAATAGATCGCGTCGGGCCTCGCCGCAATCCTTTTACGGAGATTTGAAACGGTGATTTCCAGAACTTCGGGATTGGTCAGGCAGAGCTGTGTCGGTATTCTCTTACCGTTCACCATTGAAAAATACTCCGGGTGCTCTTCGTAATAGACATCTGGAGGTACGAGTGCATTAAACGTATGACACCACATTCCCCAACTGGTTCTGTCCCCATTTTCATCGTGATCGAGCTTGTGCCAGTCACTATACTCGGCATGCCATGTACCTCTGTAATGCGTATCACGAAAAGTTATTACAGGGATCTGAAGGTCATCAATTGTTCCGAGTGCAATGCGTTTCTGTTTAGGGATTACTTTAACGGTAGGACTATACATTCTGCAGCCGAGATATTTTTCGAGGAATGTGTAGACGCCATAGAGCGTTCCCTTTTCAACGCCACCGACGATAATCAATCTGGCGCTATCCGTTCGGATGAGAAATCCGTCCTCTTTTAAGGTGTTTAGATTTAGTCTCAGGTTAAGTTCATCAAGGCGGTCATTTTGGCCTAATACAATTTCGTATTTGCTACGTCCGTCACGAGCAGCGATGATTGGCAGCGCAGTTCCCGATATCTCGAGTAAATACTTTTGCAAGACATCAGCCGCCTTTAGTTCGTGCTTTGTCGCTGCGGATGGGATTACTATACGATAGCGGCTCGTTTCATCTTCGGCAAGAACAATTTCATTACTGACTGCACTTTGTTTTTTCTTGCTTTTCTTTTGAGCGATGGTGTTTGTGGAAAAAATCAACGACAGTACTATCATCATGAGCGTGCTGAGTCTTCCGAACATTTTCTTTTTGAACATAATGGGCTCTGGTTTAGTAATCACGAATCTAAAAAAAAATGTGTTGGGGCTAAAGTGTTGACGTGTTGAGGTGTTGGGGTGTGGCGTGTTGACGTGTTGGTGTGTTGATGTGTTGGAGTTGGTGCCACCGCCAAGTCATCTCTCGGATCCTCTTCGGACCAATTGTTCAAGGTATGAAAGCGGATATACGAAACATCAACACGTCAACACCTCAACACTCCAACACATCTTTCCCCTGTTCCGCGGTATTTCCTTTCATTCCCCTTTAAAATAAGTTTATCTAAAAATCATACTTATGAAAACATATCTACTACCTGCCGTTCTCCTTCTTCTTATGGCAGCTCCAGCTCTTGCGCAGATCATGCCGCTGACGCTTGAGCCTCCGGGAGGGAATAGGAAAGCTTCCGTTTCTGAACAAATCGGAATTGTAAAGATAGAAATTCGTTATAGCCGGCCAGGCGTAAAGGGTCGGGAGGGAAAAATTTATAACACGCCGGTAGCACACTATGGATTTGCTGACTTGGGTCATGGTACTAGCGACGGCGCACCGTGGAGAGCTGGTGCGAATGAAAATACAGCGATTTCATTTTCACATCCGGTCAAAGTTGAAGGCCACGATTTGCCAGCCGGATCGTATGGATTTTTTATCAGTCTTGGTGAAGAAGAAAGTACTCTGATATTTTCAAAAGTTTCAAACTCGTGGGGAAGTTTTTACTATGATCCTGCGGAAGATGCGTTAAGGGTTGTGGTCAAAAATAAGGTTCTCGATCAAAGTGTTGAATGGCTGAAATACGAATTTATTGATCAGACGGACAATAGTGCTACGATCGCTATGTCATGGGAAAAAAGAATGATTCCATTCAAAGTAGAGGTTGATAGGAAAGCGCTGCAGATAGCTGCTTTTGAAAGTGATTTTCGAACCACCCGTCCTTACTATGACTATATACAGGCTGCCAACTATTGTATTCAAAATGATGTGGCTCTTGACAAGGCTCTCGAATGGATGGATCGCGCCATCTATTTCAGAATTATGGGTGAAAAGAATTTCAGAACCTTGAGCACCAAGGCTGCGGTATTAACAAAAATGAATCGGCTCGATGAAGCAAAAAAAGTAATGGAGGAAGCACTACCATTAGGCAGCGTGCTTGACGTGCATTTTTATGGCCGCCAACTGCTGAGTTTGAAACAGGCAGATGAGGCGCTGAAGGTGTATCAACTAAACTATAAAAAGCATCCAAACGAGTTTACAACCAACGTGGGATTGGGTAGAGCTTATTCGGCAAAAGGTGATTACAAAAAGGCGCTTACCTATATGAAGGCAGCTTTACCACAAGCACCAGACGGGGGCAATAGAACTCACGTCGAGACTATGATAAAGAAATTGGAGGAAGGCCAGGACATCAATTAGGAGCTGCTTCTATACTTGTTGAGTTTTTGATATTGTGAATGAGGAAAAAAGAAAAGGTATATGGTATAAGGTGACGGTGTTCGATGTGCTGTTCGAATGGACAGTTTATCCAGGATGATAAACATGCTTTCAATCAAATTGCCATTGAAAATTAACAAATTAATATGGTCCGGTTTTGGAATTGGTGCTCTGTTTACTTATGCTAACTGATATGAAATTAACCTTCTTTCTGATTGCGTCAAGCTGCTTCAGTATTCATTATGTTTATGGGCAAGAGAACAAAATCGACCCGAAAAAATATCTTGGTGAGAAGCAACCTGGCCTCACGCCGCAGCTTTTTTCGCCAAACCTGGTTTCCAGAAATGATCGCTACGAATACGGATCAACTTTCTCGCCGGACAATAATGAATTTTATTTTGCGGTGAATGTAGAGCAAAGACCAGAGATACATGTGATCAGATTTCATAATGGTGTGTGGTCTAAACCGGAGCTTTTAATTGGTCACCCGGAGTATGGATACAATGATCCATTTGCATCACCTGATGGCAAGCGATTATATTTCATTTCTGATCGTGCGCTGGATGGGAGAGGACCCAAAAAGGATATAGACATTTGGTATGTTGAACGAAATCAAAGCGGCTGGTCGGAACCCATAAACGCAGGGAAGGAAATCAATTCCGCCAAGAATGAATACTATATGTCATTTACGAAAAACGGAAAGATGTATTTTTCGTCAAACGGATCAACCTCCGAAGAAAATGATAGGAACTATGACATTAAGACTTCTGAATTTAAGAATGGTAGATTTCAACCTTCCATAAAAGTGGGGCCAGCAATTAATTCAACTCATTACGAAGCCGATGTGTTCGTTGATCCAGACGAGCGTTATCTAATATTTTGTTCGGAGAGGCCTGGAGGTAAGGGAAAGGGCGATCTGTACATTAGTTTCAAGAATGCTGAGGGTGAGTGGCAACCAGCAAAAATTCTTGACGCCGGCATCAGCACTGATGCATATGAATTTTGTCCGTTTGTAACGAGTGACGGAAAGTATTTTTTCTTTTCCAGAAGCGGAGATATCTACTGGGTCTCAGCGCAAATTCTCGACCGTTTCAGGTAACAAGAGAATATATACTGTTCAAACAAGTAAAAAAACTTCGGCACCGTGCAACCTTTGAGAAGATTCTGAGTATTTGTTACTAAATGGTAGAACAAATCGGAATTATTGCCGACATTTCCTCTACAATTTAGTATCATATAGAACAACTTATGAATTCTGCCAAAAAACAACTTTCGAAAAACGCACACACCACCTCAGCACGTCAACACCCCAACACTTCAACACTGCCAGCATGAAAGAAACCCGACTCGGAGAATTTGAAGAAGTAATACTCTTGCTCGTAGGAATTCTGGGAGAAGAAGCCTACGCATTCAAGATTGCTGAAGAGTTTGAATCACAAACAGGAAGATCTGTTTCTATCGGAGCTACCCACTCGACACTCGACCGGTTAGAGAACAAAGGGTTCCTCAAGTCAGAAATGGGAAAAGCTACCGCCGAACGCGGGGGGAGGAGAAAACGGATTTTTACCATTACAGCCCTTGGCAAACGAGTGTTGAAAGAAGCAAGGGATTTCAAGATGGCGCTGTGGGAGCAGTATCCAGCCTTTGCAGGGAAAATGAATTTCGGAGGAACAATCTAGCTGGTAATTAAACGCCGTGAGAAAGGAAAAACCCATACCTCCGAAGCTACCCCGAAAGATATTGCTCTTATTTCTAAGGGCGGATCTTCAGGAAGAGGTATTGGGGGACCTTGAAGAAAAATTCCAGCATTCGATAGTAACAACGTCACGGCTGAGGGCCAGAATTAATTATTGGTATCAGGTTCTTCATTACATGCGGCCCTTTGCTATGCGAAAGGTCAACAACTATACTCCAAATCATTACGATATGCTTAGAAACTATTTGATCATTGGCTGGAGAAATCTCCGTAAGCAAAAAATGTATTCAGCAATAAAAATCGGCGGCTTTGCATTGGGTATTTGCGCTTGCCTTTTGATCTCATTATTTATCCGTGACGAGCTGAGCTATGATAAACACTACACGAACGGTGATCGAATATTCAGACTGATAAGAGGGGGCGAGTTCAGTGAAGGTTTTGAACGAAGCGTTTGGTTTGAAGCGCCTTTTGCCAGGAAGCTGAAGGAAGAGTTTCCAGAGGTTGAAGAAGCCGGTCGCCTCAACGCCAGTGAACTTTTCGGTGCTGGAAGTAATGAAGTACGACGTGCCGACCAGGTTGAAAACTATTACGAGGAGGGCTTTGCGTATGCGGACCAGGAGCTATTAAATATCCTGGAAATACCAATGGTTTATGGAACTAGAGTGCATGCGCTTGCGGAACCTGGTTCGGTTGTCATTTCTAAAACCATAGCGGATAAGTTTTTTCCGAATGAGGATCCGGTGGGAAAACTATTGGTGACTAACAACGATACAGAGAATCCTTTGAAAGTAGGTGGCGTGATGCAGGATTTTCCATCAAATTCTCATTTGCAATATCACTTTCTCATTTCGCTAACGAACCGTGAATTTTGGAAAGGTGAACAAGATTTTTTTTGGGCGACCAACTATCCGACTTATGTCCGCCTTCGCGAGGGTGCAAATCCTAAGGCATTAGAAAAGAAAATGATGTCGATGGTAGAGAAATATCTTTTGCCACATTGGACTCAACGACGCGCTGTTGATGCAAAAAAGGTTTTGGCTACCTTTCAATATGAGCTCCAGCCTGTATCTGATATCCATCTGAAGTCGACTGGTATTTATGATACAGATCCGCGTAGCGATATCCGATACACATGGTTATTCGGTGGTATCGCGTGCTTTGTCCTCGTCATTGCTGCCATAAATTTTATTAACCTCTCTACTGCAAGATCAGCCAACAGAGCTAAAGAAGTTGGTCTTAGAAAAGTAGTCGGTTCTTTGCGTGTGCATCTTATAAGACAATTTCTCACCGAGTCATTATTGTTTTGCGTTTGCTCTTTTGTCATCGGGCTTGCGTTTGCAATACTTCTCTTGCCTTATTTTAATGAACTTTCTGGAAAGTCACTGACCTTTCCATGGTCTGAGTGGAGATTGTTGCCTGCAATTCTCGCAGCGCTACTTATTGTCGGCCTTATCGCCGGCCTCTATCCTTCATTTTACCTTTCTTCGTTTCAGCCTGTTCATGTGCTTAAAGGTAGTATAACAAAGGGAAGCCAAGGTTCATTCCTGAGAAGTCTTCTCGTGGTTTTTCAATTTACCACGTCAATCATATTGGTGGTGGGGACAATTGTTATTTACCGTCAAATGAATTTTATCCTGAATACAAAAGTTGGGTTTGATAAGGAACAAGTACTGCTTATTCAGGGCACAAATTCCATAGGCGATCGCGCAAAAACCTTCAAGAATGAGATTCTCCAATTGAGCGATGTACAGAGTGTGAGCTTCGCCGATTACCTTCCGATCAAAGGGACTAAACGAAACGGAAATGGATTCTGGAGAGAAGGCGAAGTAGAAATATCTCCGGCAGTTTATGGACAGCGGTGGGTAGTCGACAATGACTATATCAAAACCATGGGAATGCGAATTGTAGGCGGACGTGATTTCGACATCAACGTAACATCTGATGCGCAGTCTGTAATTATCAACCAAAAACTTGCTAAGGAACTGTTTCAAGGCGATGCCTTAGGAAGGCAGCTCACCACAGGAGATAATCCAAAAACTGTGATTGGTATCGTTGAGGATTTTCATTTTGAAACGATGAAGGAAGAGATTGGTCCGCTTTGTATGATGATGGGTTTCAATTCCAATATAACATCTGTTAAGGTGAAGACTGGTGATATGGCGGGCTTTCTGAATTCAATAGAATTGATATGGAAAAAGTTTGCGCCGCACCAACCCTTACGGTATACATTTCTTGACGATAGTTTCGAGGCAATGTATGCAGACGTCAAACGCACTGGCCATATTTTCAACAGTTTTGCCATCCTTGCAATAGTCGTCGCATGCCTTGGACTCTTTGCACTATCAGCTTTTATGGTTGAGCGACGTGGAAAAGAAATTAGCATTCGCTTGGTATTGGGCGCCTCTGTTAAAAGTATTTTCCGCTTGCTCACGCAAGATTTTGTAAAGCTTGTGGTGATTTCCTTTTTGATCGCTGCGCCATTGGGGTGGTATCTGATGAACGAATGGCTGCAACAGTACAAATATAAAACGGATATCAGTTTGGAGGTCTTTTTAATAGCGGGTGGACTTGCACTTACTATTGCCATTGTTACAATAAGTTTTCAGGCGATAAAAGCAGCAGTTGTTAGCCCGGCCCAAAGTTTACGGTCAGAGTAAATGGCTCATGGAAGAAGCATACCGCCGAAGCTTGCAAAACGTTTTCTGCTCTCTTTCCTGCGGCATGATCTTATCGAAGAAGTGGTTGGAGATTTAGATGAACAATTTTACGTAACCCTTCGCACGAAATCGCGTCATAGAGCGCGACTTAATTACTGGGTTCAGGTACTTCAATACCTGCGTCCGTTTGCAATAAAGAGATTAAAAGCGTCATATATAAACAACAACGGTATGTTCAAAAGCTATTTCAAAATTGGGTGGAGAAATCTTTTTAGAAATAAAGGGTATTCGTTTATCAATGTCGGTGGACTTGCGTGTGGCATGGCGGTAGCAATGGTCATAGGTCTATGGGTATATGATGAATTCTCATTTAACAAGTATCATAAAAATCATGGCCGGATTGCCAGGGTAATGATACAGGCGACTTTAAATGGTGAAATACGCTCTGGACGACATATGCCGTTTCCGTTAGGTCCTGAATTGAGCGAGTCTTTCAAAGGCGATTTTGAGCATGTGGTTATGTCAACCTTCACGGAGAGCCATATTATCGCTAACGGTGCTTTGAAGTTTACCGAATTTGGTAACTATATGCAGCCTGATGCTCCGAAGATGCTGACTCTCGAAATGATTTCGGGGACGTATGAAGGACTACGTGATTTAAATACAATCATGTTGTCGCAATCGCTGGCTGAAAAACTTTTTGGTGAAGAAGAGCCAATGAATAAGATTGTAAAAATTGACAATAAGAGAGACGTTAAGGTGACAGGAGTTTACAGGGACCTTCCAAAGAACTCGCAATTCAACGACGTTCACTTCATTGCTCCATGGGAATTATTTGTTGCTTCAAATGATTGGGTGAAACAATACCTGGATTCGTGGAATAATTCTATGAACCAGGTTTTTGTGCAGCTTTCCAGTACTGCACGCATGGAAGTCGTCTCACAGAAAATTAAGAACGTGATTCATGAGCATGCTGTTCCAGACGACAATGTACATAACATCGAGGCATTTCTTCATCCAATGAGTAGATGGCATTTGCATGATGAATTTAAAAACGGAGAAAACAGCGGTGGACAAATCCGATTTGTTTGGCTATTCGGCGCCATTGGTTTTTTTGTTTTAATACTGGCGTGCATAAACTTTATGAATCTGAGTACCGCGCGGTCTGAGCGCCGGGCAAAGGAAGTCGGTATACGGAAAGCAATCGGGTCGGTTCGGAACCAACTTGTTAATCAATTTTTTAGCGAATCACTCCTGGTAGTATTCCTTTCGTTCTTAGTGTCACTACTGTTGGTTGCTATAGCCCTTCCGGTGTTTAATGAAATTGCGAATAAGCAATTGGATATTCCCTGGGCCAACGAAATGTTTTGGCTATCATGTATTGCCTTTATTGTGTTTACAGGAATTATCGCAGGGAGTTACCCAGCGCTATATCTATCGTCGTTTCAGCCAGTGAAAGTGTTAAAAGGAACGTTTCGGGCTGGCCGTTTTGCATCCTTGCCTCGCAGAGTTTTGGTGGTATGTCAATTTACAGTATCCGTTTCGTTGATTATCGGAACAATTGTCGTTTATCAGCAAATTCAACATACTAAAAACCGACCGGTGGGATACGCCCGAGAGGGATTGGTTTATATAGATATGAAAACTTCTGATGTCCACGAACATTTTACTAAAATACGAAATCAGTTATTGCAATCCGGGGCAGTCTTAGAAATGGCAGAGTCGAACAGCTCGGTAGTAAAATATAGTTCAAATCACAGTGATCTGGATTGGAGGGGTAAAGATCCGGATTTTTACTATCACTTTGCCATTGAATGGGTTGGTCCAGAATACGGCAGAACAGTAGGTTGGCAGTTCATTCATGGAAGGGACTTTTCCAGAGATATTAAAAGTGATTTAGAGGGCATTGTGATTAATGAGTCAGCTGCAAAGTACATGGGCTTGGAAGACCCGGTGGGTGAAGTCGTGAACTGGCAGGATCAAAACTATACGATTTTAGGTGTTGTGAAGGACATGGTTGTTGAATCTCCCTACCAATCAACCAGGGCTGCGATCTATTTGCCGTTGGCTTGGTACGGAAGTGCGGTGTTGCTTAAAATTAATCCTGAAGTGAGTACTTCAGATGCCTTAAAAACGATAGAAAAAGTGTGGGGGCAGCATGCGCCAAGCATGCCTTTCGAGTACAACTTTGCCGATGAGCAATATGCAAAAAAATTTAGTAATGAAGTTCGTATTGGTAAACTAGCCTCAATATTCGCTGCATTAGCAATTTTCATTAGTTGTCTCGGACTATTTGCACTAGCGTCGTTCGTGACTGAACAAAGAACCAAAGAAATCGGTATTCGCAAAATAGTGGGTGCATCACTTTATAACGTATGGGGTATGCTAACCAGGGATTTTGTTGTGTTGGTTGTAATCTCCTTCGTTGTCGCGATTCCTATAGCATATTACTATCTCGATCATTGGCTGCGACAATATGAATATCGCACAGAAATTTCTTGGTGGATATTTGCTGCCACAGGTTTTGGCTCGATGATAATTACATTGATGACTGTAAGCTACCAGGCCATCAAGGCGGCGATGGTGAACCCGGTAAAGAGTCTTAGATCAGAATAGTCAGTTGAAACCTGATAAATCGATACCGCCTGAACCGCCTCGACTGGCACGAAGCTTCCTACGAAGTTTCTTACGCGATGACCTAGCCGAAGAAGTGACCGGCGATCTTGAAGAGAAATTTTTCCAAACG
>JAEZBX010000173.1 GCA_023412765.1 Bacteroidota bacterium | reverse complement strand
TCCCGTTATTGTCGCTTCGCGGATCGAGCAGCTAAACAAGAAATATGGAAGTCAACTTTTGATTTCCGGAAATGTATTCCAACAGATTGTGACGGGAAAGACAGAAATTCAATTTCTCGGCAAGGAGTTGCTGAAGGGAATAGCAACGCCTGTGGAAGTGTATAGAGTTGTTATGCCTTCTTAAACACCAGCCTAAAGGATGCTTTTGATTGTTGGGGTATTCTAAAATAACAAAATCCTATTATCCAATCGTCGCCGCTGCTCCCGCAAGAACCAGCACGCGTATAAAAAAACAAAGGCCTGGATGTCCAGGCCTTTGTTATGTGATTCCCGATGTTAGTTTGTAATCACTTCTAAACTAAGCTCGTTATTATTTCCTGCCGGAGGGTTTGCAAACCCACGAGCGAGAATCGTGTAAAAACGTCCAGGCCGAAGATTGATGTCCGATACTTTTACAAGCTCATCGCTGCCGCCAGCAGGCCTTAAAACAAACGATGATGACGCTGCATCCACTTCAACAAAAGTTGACGGCTTCTTAAATTCTACCGCATTGAAAAGCGATGAATCTTCGTCATTTGCAGTGACTTCTAATGTACCAGCATCTGGCGAAAGATTAATAAATCGAACTTTTGCTTTCCCTTCCGAGGGAGCGCTTGCACTGTCCCGTACAGCCAGGGCCTCCACATTCGGAAGGTCGTTCACGATGAACAACGAGTAGAAAGCACCATCACTAAAAGTGATCGTGGTATCTACCAACGAATTCGAAGCGTTAAAAGGATTGATTTTAAAATTTCTCTCCCCTGTGTAGAAATTCAGGTAACCCGTGTAATCGGTAAATTCCAGGCGATTCACTGGACGCTCGTCAACGATAACATCCAACTCAGGTGCATTAGGCGATGCATGATATATTGCCACATAAGCAACAGGCGTCACTTGGTTTTGCGGATCATCGTCGTCTAGACACGATGACATGACCAACACAAGCGCTGCAAAACACATTGTTATCCCAAGCTTACTCCAATTGAATTTTAAATTACTTATCTGCATAAAAAATAATTCTTTTTAATGGTTAAAAACGTTCATATCAAATACACAATACCGAACGGAAAAATTCATTGGATCTTGCGAAAAAGAAAAAAAATACGAGGGCAATTTTTAAGTGTTGACTTCGTTAGAAAAGCTTATGCTGCCAAAGGCGTAAAGCACAATGTAGCATCACAAATTTCTACGACGACAGTACACTTAGCTCATCGAAAATACAGCAACTTATCTACTCACTGGAAAAGCGACAGCTGTACATTGGGTTTGGCGATCGCTGATCTGAATGGACGGACAGCGAAACCGTTGTTATGAATATGGTACAAAGAGGATTCCTGGTAACGCGATGCTATAACAATTTCAGTTCGTCCGGCACATGATCTAAAAAGATTCTGCACAATTTCGGGCCTGTTGTTGTTTTCAGACAGGTGCGACAAAAAAAGGTGACTCATAAAGGGAGGCCGATATTCCAAGAATAGCTGAAGGGCCTGCCTGTTAGATAAATGACCGCGACCGCCACGAATTCTATTCTTGAGTGCATACGGATAGCTTCCGTACTCCAACATTTGCTCATCATAATTCGATTCGAGGAACGCGGCGTGGCACTGTTTAAAATGATGGATCAGATTTTTACACGGCGATCCGGTATCTGTGAAAATCCCAACGTTTATGTAATTGCAGCTTACAACAAAACTGTGAGGGTCGCATGCATCGTGAAATTTCGGAACCGCGACAACGGACAAATTGCCGACCATTGTTGGTACAAACGGACTGAAATCCCTAAGATACTGATCTTTGATCTTCAATCGCGCGTATTCGACAGTTTTGCTTGTTACGTACACAGGCAACTTGAACTTTTTGACCAGTGATCTCAAGCCCTTGATATGATCGCTGTGCTCATGGGTAATAAAAACGCCTCGTAAATTTTTTGGGTTAAGGCCAAGTCGCTTCATCCTTCTGTCAGTTTCACGACCAGATAAACCGGCGTCAATCAGAATTGCTTCCCTGTCGTTACCGACGTAATAACAATTTCCGTTACTTCCAGAATTTAATGACGCGATAGATAGCATTAATTCTTATTCCTGTTTTACTTCTTCTTTCCCAATTCTTGTCTCAGTTCTTCGATCAGATTTTCTTTGTCGGGTAGGATTGACGAAGAAAAGTAGAAACAATCTTCCAGCGCGTAGCCGGTAATATTTTGACGTTTTCCATGAACAGGAGAGACCACGATCATATTGGTGGTTATTCTTTTCTCCATATTAGCTTTTAGTTCTTTAAACGAAGGATCGTTTTCAAGTTCCTCGAATTGTGCCCATATATTTTTGCCCACTAATTCATTGGCCCTTCCGCCGAGAATGGTTTTCGCAAAATCGTTTATGAACAAGTAATTCCAGTTAAAATCAAGAATGTACACTGAAAATTTCAAGGTGTTAAACTTGTCCAGCGGTAGTTCAGAAAAAGTTTTGTATTCGGTTATTGGGAACTTATGCACGTTCGAAAAATTCAACCACAAAAAATCAGATGCAAGAAACAAAATTTTTCTGAACGTAGATTCTATTTGCCCTTTTGTGGTAATTTTTTCCATGATACTTTTTCGAAACACAGTTTTATAGTTACCAATGCCGATTTCTTGGAGGCATGAAAATTGACCTCAACCGTTTTCCAGATGTTTCAAAACTTAAATTATTTAAAAGATGAGTCACGAAAGATTTCAATCCTGTATAGACGCCTGCATTGCTTGTGCTTTGGCGTGCGAACACTGCGCAACAGAGTGCCTTCGGGAAGAGGACGTTAAGATGATGGTAAAGTGCATTGAGCTTGATCGCGAGTGTGCCTCAGTGTGCAGGTCTGCCGCTGAACTAATGTCGATCGGCGGATCTCACGCTACACTACTTTGCGCTGCCTGCGCTGACATTTGTGAGGCCTGCGCACGTGAATGCGAAAGTCACGACATGGATCATTGTCAGGAATGCGCAGAAGAATGTTCAGCATGCGCCGAGGAATGCCGAAAGATGACTGAACAACACGCTTGACGGTGATCAAGGGTTCGTGTTCGTTCGCCCTCTACTCAGTACGTAAGCATTTGACCGGATTTACGCTCGCAGCCCTTATAGCCTGTGAGGCAACGGTAATCCATGCAATTAGCAAGGCGACTAGTCCTGCGGCTATAAAATACCAGACTTTGAGGGGGACGTGAAAAGCAAAGCGTTCGAGCCATTGATCCAGAAGCCAATAACTAGCCGGCAGTCCCAATGCTATTGACAATAAGACCATTTTGGTAAAATCGCCTGATAGAAGGAGTACTATGTTGGTCGATGACGAACCCAATGCTTTGCGAATTCCTATTTCCTTCAACCTTCTTTCAGCTGTAAATGCCGCAAGACCAAAGAGGCCAAGGCACGAGATAACGATTGCCATGCCCGCAAAATATCCGGAGAGTATCGCAACCCTTTGCTCGGATTCATATTGACGGGCATATTCCTGATCCTGAAAACGATATTCGAATGTGAAGCCGGGATTGAAATTCCTGTATAATTGATCCAGCGACGCCAGTGTTTCTTTTTCCTTTCCACTCTGAAGCCTGATCATCATGGTCCACGTTTCTTTAGGATCGAGAACAAAAAATAATGGATTGACACGTGCATGGAGCGATTGAAAATGAAAATCTTTGACCACCCCAATAATTTCGAGGTCGTATCGCCCCCATAATTTAATCTTCTCGCCAATCGGTTTTTCGAGATTCATTGTTCGAATGGCAGTTTCATTAAATATTATCTTTGTCGAATCGCTACCATAGTCCGAAGAGAAAAAGCGGCCATCAGCAAGCTCAACGCCCAGCGTTTCCAGCATGCCATAATTCACTCTTACGTTTTCAAAGAGTATTCTGTCGTCAGGGTTCTTACCTTTCCATTCTAGCCCACTCGTATTGTTGTTTCTTCCCAGGAAGCTGTGGCCTGAACTGGAGGCGTCAACAACTCCTGGAATTTTCCTTACCTCGGTCAAAAAGGTCTCAAGATTCGTTATCACTTTGCCTTCCATAGGGAATTGTATAAGGTGATCTTTCTTATACCCCAAATTTTTGGTTTGAACGAATTGAATTTGCTTATAGATGACTAAAACCGAGACGATCAATACGACGGAAAGAAAAAATTGAAATACGACAAGACCCTTGCGAGCCCACAGTTCGCCCCAGGTACCTTTCATTTCACCTTTTAATACAGCCGCTGGCTTAAATCCAGACAAGTATAAGGCCGGATAACTACCAGCCAGCAATCCTGTAATAATGGTAATGCCTGCAAATGAAAGCAGCATCTGGGGATCGTTCAGGGTAAGAATAATCCTTTTACCAGTAATCAGGTTAAATTGTGGTAGCAAGATCCACACAATTATCCACGCAAGTAATACAGCGAATATTGTAGTAATCATCGACTCGCTTATGTACTGGAATACGAGAGATCCTCTTTGTGCACCTACCGATTTTTTTATTCCTACCTCCTTGGCCTTCCGGGATGCTCTGGCGGTAGACAAATTCATGAAATTGATACAGGCTATGATGAGAATGAACACGGCAATAATTGAAAACAATCGGACATATTCGATTCGCCCACCTGAAGGCTTGCCATTTTCGAAATTACCGTAGAGATACCGCTCAGCGAAGGGATGCAAAAATAACGTAACGTTTGATTGCTCCTCTTTCTTCTTTACGAAATCGGCGATCTTTTCTTCGAATGCTTTGGAATCTGTTCCCTCTTTGAGCGTAATGAAAGTAGACGGTCCGTTGTTCCCCCAATTTTTCACCCATTCGTTTTCGTCTTTGTATAGCTCGAACGACATCACAAAATCAAATTGAACCTCTGAATTTGAAGGGAGGTCTTCAAATACTCCTGTTATCTGAAAAGATTTTTCATGCTGTAGTTCAACCATGCGTCCGACCACATCCTTGTCTGTCCCGAATAAATTTTTTGCAAGAGTTTTAGAGATGACCATTCCGAGTTTATCCTTCAACACCTGCGCGGCGTTGCCCTCAACTAAATCAAAGGAAAAGATTTCAAAAAAGTCGGGGCCCACATGATACCCTTCTGCCTTGATGTTATGGTCGTCAACAGATAGGGTATATTTCTCTACCCAGGTCGTTGTAGCGGCGTGTTCAACCTCAGGGAAATCCTCCATTAATGTTTCTGCCAAAATTCCCGGCGTACTGTTCGTGGTCATTATTTCATCAGCATACCTCTGATGTTCCATAACCTGGTACAGGCGGTCGTTTTTCTTATGAAACATATTCATTCTAAACTCATCTCTGACCCACAGGTAAATGAGCATGGTGCAAACCAATCCCGTAGAAAGGCCAACGAGGTTAATTAAAAAGTATCCTTTGGCGCGGATAAAGTTGCGATAAATCAGAATCAGATAGTGTTTTAACATATATTAAGGTTGCGATGACTCTATTAAGACTTCGGTAATTGACAAAGGTTGCAGTTTGACACCCGTTTTTTTTAGGATTGATAAAAACGCGCGTTTGTATGAAAATACGCGATGACGACCTCGTTTTTTGAACATGATAGAACCCAGCTTGTTCAGAACAACATAACACTAATTCAAAATTCAAAATTTAAAATTCAAAATTTAATATTATATGGCAGATAAACTTCCTAATAAGTTGGGTATAGCCCTCGTGGGACTAGGTACGTACAGCAGTGAGCAATTAGCCCCAGCGTTGACTGAGACCAATCATTGTTACCTGTCCGGTATCGTTACAGGTTCGGACGAAAAAGCAAAAAAATGGAAAAAGAAATATAATATTCCTGATAAGAACGTATACACCTACGACAGCTTCGATGAAGTTGCCAATAACCCCGACATCCATATTGTGTACGTTGTATTACCTAATTCAATGCATCGCGAGTTTGTGATCAGAGCTGCGCGGGCGGGGAAGCACGTTATCTGTGAAAAACCTATGGCCTTGACGGTTTCAGAATGTGATGAAATGATTGAGGCCTGCCAAAAGGCTGGCAAAAAATTGTCGATTGGTTACCGGCTTCACTTCGAGCCACATAACATGGAAATGATGAGGCTAGGTAAGGAAAAAGCCATGGGAAAAATACAAAGAATGGCAGCCGACAACGGCCTTAAAAATGTGAAAGGATGGAGACTTGACAAGAACTTGGCAGGCGGTGGCCCGTTGATGGATGTTGGAATATATTGCGTGCAGGGCGTCCGTTACACTACCGGACTGGAGCCACTGGCCGTAACAGCCAAAGAAGGCGAAAAGAGAGATCCCGTTAAATTTAAAGAAGTTGAAGAGTCATTATCATGGGAAATGGAAATGCCAGATGGGATAATTGCCCAATGCAAGACCAGTTATTCCAAAGAAATGAATTTGCTGAGGGCTGAAGCCGAGAATGGCTGGTTCGAAATATCGCCTGCGTATGAGTATGCGGGCATCAAAGGTAAGACGAGCAAAGGAAAGATGGATTTTCCTGAAATTAATCAACAAGCAAAACAGATGGATGATTTTGCGTTAGCTATTCTTCATGACCGGCCGACACCGGTGCCCGGCGAAATGGGGCGACAGGATGTGAAGATATTGAATGCCATATATGAAGCGATGCGAACAGGAGAAAGAATCACCATTAGCTAAAGGATTGTACCAGCAGCAATTTTACAACATGGTTGTACCAAATAAATTGCTATTTTTAGCTGAACATTATCTTCATGCTCATGAAAGTATTTCTGACTTTACTCGTTTGTTCTATGCTTGCCACTACCCAGGGAGTCTCACAATCCGCAGATGAAAAAGCTGTAGCTTCAGCTGTTGAAAAACTTCGCCAGGCCATGATCGCAGGTGATCCGGCCAAACTGAAAAGTATGGTAACCGAAGACCTTGACTATGGACACTCTAACGCGTTGCTGGAGAACCCTGAAGAATTTGTCGATCAGTTTGTCACAGGAAAAACGGTCTTTAAAACAATCAAACTCACGGATCAAACCATAAAGATAGTAGGAGAAGCGGCAGTCGTAAGGCACCGTTTCACAGCCGACACAAACAACAGTAATGTCCCGGGAAAAGTAGATTTGACTATTCTTATGGTGTGGAAAAAACAGAAGGGAGAATGGAAACTTCTAGCGAGGCAGGCAACGAAAATTCCTCCGAAAGAATAGCGGTGTTTTGAGCTGAATTAAATGGGCAATTTTCCATTTAGCTCCAATGTGATGCTAATTGCGTTTGCATGACACCGTCGTACGATCTCATATTATCCAATGTCCACAAGCATATTCAATTAACCGATGATGAGATCGCATTTTTTAAATCTATCCTGAGGCACCGAAAGATTAGAAAAAGACAATACCTGTTACAGGCCGGCGATATTAGCCACTATGAAAATTTTATTATTAAGGGATGCTTGAGGGCATACACAGTCGACGAACAGGGAGGCGAACACATCATTATGTTCGGAATGGAAGGATGGTGGATTTCAGATTTGTATAGTTTCCTCACTAACACTCCGGCAACACAAAACATTGATGCACTTGAAGACAGTGAAGTGTTCTCGATTGAACGCGCTGACCTGGAATCGTTATACGAGCGAGTTCCAAAGTTTAATAAATTCTTTTTGAAGTTGTTGCAGAATGCCTTTGTTGCACATCAACGGCGTATCCTTGCATCAATAAGTCAAACCGCGGAGGAACAGTACAACGATTTCATCGCGAAATATCCGTCTATCGAACAGCGGGTGCCTCAGCATCAAATCGCATCTTATCTTGGACTTTCTGCAGAAACAATAAGCCGCATACGAAGAAACATGGCTCAGCGATAGTTTCTTGATCTACATCAATATCCTTTCTTGCGCTACATCAAGGTAGGGCTACCTGCTCCATCCGATTTTTGTGTCATTATTATTAAACAGAAAAGAAAATGAACACAATTGAAAAAGAACTCACTATCAAGGAAAAGATCAAAGATTTAAACCAGTTGGTAATTGATGGTAGACTGTTGGATGCCTTCGAAAAGTACTACCATGAAGATGTAAGAATGCAGGAAAACGACAATTTGCCGACCGTCGGAAAGGACGCTAACCGCCGCCGGGAGCAAGAATTTCTTAACAACATTGGAGGATTTAAGAAGGCGTCTGTGGAGGCCGTTGCCACAGCTGGCGATGTATCGTTCGTTGTTTGGTCCTATGAATATTTGCACAAAGAATGGGGTGAAAAGAAATATACCCAGGCTTCTGTTCAGAAATGGAAAGACGGCAAAATTATCCACGAACAATTCTTTTATAACGGGTAGGCGAATTACGCATTCCGATCAC
>JAEZBX010000150.1 GCA_023412765.1 Bacteroidota bacterium | reverse complement strand
TTAAGGTTTAAGGTTTAAGGTTTGAGGTTTGAGGTTTCGCTCGAGCAAGAGGTATCTGTTGATTCCCTATGCCTTATTCCCTATACCTTTATACCTTCTCTCAGCGGGGCTGCCGCCGCTTCACGAGAAATGAGGTCACGATCAAAGATAAAGCTCCAAAGAGGATGTAAAGCGCGGTCTGCCAGCCGTGGAAGATAAATGTAAATGCTACAGCATCGGATAACGGAATATCATAAAGGAAAAAGAGTCCTTGCGGAACGAGAACGTGATATGATCCGGTACCTCCTGGAAGAGGAGCAGCCATTGCAATAGCGCCGATAGCGAACAGGCTGAGCACAGCATTAAAACCGAGGCCGCTTGTAGCGGGGAAAGCCTTAAGGACGGCGTAACTCATTGCAAAATAAAGCAGCCAGATAAAACACGAATAAAAAATGAAAAGACCCTTTCGTTCAAGTTTAAAAACTGATAATACACCATCTACAAACGATGCCCACAGTTTTTTTACCTTCTTCTTCAATTTCTCGTTCCTTTTGAAGAGCCAATAGAGACCCAGTACACAAATAGCAATAATGAGAACGGCAATTAAAAGAAGTTGAAGTTTGTTGCCATTACCACTTGACAACGGAAGCGTGCCGATAAATTCAAAAAGTTTTTTTGATTCAAAAAGAAAGGAAATGATAATAACCAGGATCAGGCAAATAACGTCTATGATTCTCTCGATCACGACCGTTCCAAAAGATTCAGGGACGGGGATTCGATCCAGTTTGTACAAATTGTAAGAACGTGAGATCTCCCCGCCACGAGGGATAATAAGGTTGATGAGATAGCCTACCATAAGGGAGAGAAAACTGGAACTCAGCCTGGCATCGAACCCGACTGGTTTTAGAAGCATGCGCCACCGTTCAGCGCGGATAATATGGCTCAACATTGAAAGGAGCGCCATCGCCGCAAGCCAGCCCTTATGAGCTCCGATCCAGGTGTCGTTGAGATAATCCCACTTATTTTCTCCCTCTGCAACCTTTAATCCCCTAAGAGAAAAATATATCAACAGGACAGTGACCCCAAGAATAACGACATATTGCAGAGCACTCTTGAGTCTTGAAGGCACGCTAAGTTTGGTTGGTTACACGCTAAGGTAATCGGTTGTCAGGACCGGGAAAAACAATAGTGGGCTTAAAGTTCTTTGCCTTTTCAAACTTCATCGACGCATAAGAAACGATGATTACGATGTCGCCTACTTGTGCTTTGCGTGCAGCCGGTCCGTTAAGACAAACAACTCCCGATGCACGGTCACCCTTTATGACATAGGTTTCCAGTCGTTCGCCGTTGTTGACGTTTACAATGGTCACTTTTTCTCCTTCAATAAGGTTTGCTGCGTCCATCAGATCTTCATCAATGGTAATACTGCCAACATAGTGAAGTTCGGCTTGCGTTACCTTAGCGCGGTGTATCTTTGATTTCAGGACCTCTATTCTCATTTCCTATTTTAAAAACATATTGTCAATCAGCCGTATATCGCCTACGTAACCGGCAATACACAGGATCGGCTTTTCCGTTCCGTTAACGAATTCCAATACATTTAAGTTTATGCTGTCGGCAACCTCGAAATATTCAAGCTTTACATCTGTTGCTTCACCAACGATTTCGCTGACGATATGCTTTACTTCCGACACTTTTTTTCCGTCTTGAAGATTCTTTTTTGCTTGAAGCAGGGCATTGTAAAAAACATTGGCATGCTTGCGTTGCTGGGGATTCAGTCGAAGGTTTCTTGATGACATTGCCAGGCCGTCAGGCTCCCTGTACGTGGCGACACTGTGTAGTGCGAGATCAAATTTGAGTTCCCTGGCTATCAATTGGATGATGGCAAATTGCTGCCAATCCTTTTGACCGAAATATGCATTATCAGGTTGAATAATGTTGAATAGCTTTGAAACCACGAGCGCTACCCCGCTGAAGTGGCCTGGCCTGTATTTTCCCTCCATAACCTCACCAAGCAGGCCAAAGTCAAATTTAAGGGAGGTCGCAGACTCATACATTTCGCTGTTATCAGGGATAAAAACAGCATCGCAACCAACTTTTTCCAATTTGGCTACATCCTCATCCAAACTTCGTGGATATTTCGCGAGGTCGGCAGGATTATTAAACTGGGTTGGATTGATATAGATTGTGGCTACAGTGACCTGATTTTGGGCTTTTGAAGCATTAATCAGGGCTAAATGACCGTCATGGAGGGCCCCCATAGTCGGTACCAAGCCGATGGTTTTTTCCGACTTCCGAATTTCCTTTAAAAAGGCTTTTAATGGGGCTATCTGCTTGAAAATCTCCATTTTAGGCCATACGGCAAAGGGTCGCAAAGATATAGGGAAAACTGAAAACAACTTGAAAACCGGGCGAATTATTTGTATTTTTGTGGTTCGTTTTCCATTCTACAATAAAAATCAATACTATGTCAAAACTTCGAGTCCTTTATGTAGCCAGCGAAATCAACCCTTTCTTGCAAACTTCAGAAGTAGCGGATTTTGTGCGCAAACTTCCCCAAGCTATGCAGGAGAGAGGTATGGAGATCCGGATATTGGTACCCCGTTTCGGGATAATCAATGAGCGTAAGAACAGGCTGCATGAAGTGGTACGACTTTCCGGGATCAACATTGCTGTTGGTGATGAGGAGAAGCCGTTGATCATTAAGGTGGCATCTATTCCTAATGCAAAGCTGCAGGTATATTTCATCGATAATGAAGATTACTTCCATCGTAAGTCAGTTTTTCACGATAAGGAAAATAAATTCTATGAGGATAATGATGAACGAGCAATTTTCTTCTGCAAGGGAGTAATTGAAACCGTTCGTAAACTGGGATGGGCCCCGGATGTTGTGCACTGCAACGACTGGATCACAAGCTTCATTCCATTGTATCTGAAGACGACTTACAAGAATGATCCCTTGTTCAAGAATGCCAAAACTGTGTTTTCGATCTACAATAATTCGTTCACTCACAAGTTTAAGGGAGACATCATGGACAAGGTGAAGATGATGGACATCGAAGATGCCATGCTTGGCAATCTGAAGTCAGCAGATTTTGAAGGTTTCATAAAGCTTGGAATGGAGTTCTCAGATGCCGTAATTGTCGCTGGTGAAAACAAAAAGCTTGAAGGGCTTTTCAAGAAGATTAAAGAAAAGAAAGTTGAAAACTTTGACAACGACGAAAATTCTACGGAATCGTATTATAACTTTTATAATGAACTTATGGGCTAAAAGCATAAGGCAACCAGTCGCCCTCCTGGTTGCCTTATTTTTTTTTTCGTGCGAGGATGAAGCCAGTCTCCTGGGGTACAGAAATCCAAATCCAAAATTCGATGCCAGTTATGTAGAAATACCCATTGAAAGCAGTATCCTGCTTTTGGATTCACAGCGCACTTCCAATTTTTTATTCCAGAACGAAACGGCCCGATTGCTTGTAGGTCAATACAATGACGATAAGATGGGGACCGTCGTGGCAAACGGATATACCCAGTACTTTACAACGTCTTCGACGAAACTGCCTGCAGAAGCATCCTATGATTCTGTTTCGCTAACGCTCCAATTGGACTTTTACAATTACGGTACGCGCGACGCGTCAAGTCTACAAGGAATCAGTGTTTACGAGCTGGCTGATTCATTACAATATTCCAAGAGACGCTATTATTTCAATAAATCTGAAATTCCGGTCAACCCTGATCCACTTGGTACTAAGATCTTCACTGTTGATCCCGATAGCCTTGATCATTATGACGGAAGCAGGACCGATACCGTCGTGACTGTTAAGGTTCCACTTAAATACACGTTTGGAGAAAGCTTGTTTGAAAGTGCCTTGCGTTGGAGGGATGTGTCGACGACGCAGGATTCGACGTTCAAGACATTTAATAAATTCATCGCTCAATACAAGGGACTCGCCATTAAGAGTGATTATGGCGATAAGATCCTTGGAGTACGTACAAATTCTTATATCACGCTGCATTATCATACACCTTCCGCCGATAGCCTTGGTGTCACCCTCGCTTTTTCCTCGGTAACGGGTTTCAGTCAGATCACGGGCGATCGTTCAGCTTCCGATCTGGCGGGCCTAACACAATATTCGCAGGATTTTATTCCATCGAACGATTTACGTTATATCCAGTCTGGAACGGGAGTTTACACGAAACTTGATTTTGGAAAGTTTTTTGAATTCTGTGATACAGTACCAAATGTCATTATTTCGTCTGGCGAACTCTCAATAGACGGCGTGGAGGAATCCAACCTTCGTCCACCGCCAAGTTTGATGGTGAACATTCTCAATGGCAGCACAAATTTTAAGGAGAGATTTCAGGCCGGAAATCAACAGGATCTGTCAGATGTTGTACTGTACAACCCTCCATTTGCATCGCACACGCGATCGCTGCTTTATGAAACGCTTTCAGGAACAATAATAAATGAGCCTGACACTTCATTTTATCTCGAGGGTGACAGGTCACCTCACCTGGAATATTCCAGCACCAATAAAAAGTATTCCGGCAGTTATACTTTATTCCTGCAACAGCTTGCTATCGTCGACGAAAACAAAAGCAGATTTCAGTATTATTTGTTAACTCCTTCGGGCCCGGGAACTCCAAGTACCAAGACCGTTAATCGTGCAGTTTTTCCGAAGGGTAACATCAAACTTAAGATTCACTATACCAAACCAACAACACCGTTAAATTAAGTTAATATGTGTGGTATCGTTGCATACGTTGGCCATCGCCAGGCGCACGAAGTTATTATCAAGGGATTGAAAAGACTTGAATACCGCGGATATGATAGCGCCGGTGTTGCGCTTTTAAACGGTAATCTCTCAGTCTACAAAAAGAAGGGAAAAGTAGCTGACCTGGAAGCTTTTCTCCAGGGAAAGGATCTTTCAAGCACCATTGGAATGGGACATACCCGATGGGCAACTCACGGCGAACCCAGCGACCGCAATGCCCATCCTCATTACTCAGCAACTGAAAAGCTTGCGATAATTCACAACGGTATTATCGAGAATTACAGCGCTATCAAACTTGAGCTCATACGTAAAGGACATACCTTCCAGAGCGATACTGACACCGAGGTGTTCATTCATTTTATTGAAGACATTAAAGAGAATGAAGAATGCTCCCTTGAAGAGGCTGTCAGACTCGCGCTAACCAAGGTTGTCGGTGCATATGCGATTGTTATCATGTCATTGGAGAATCCAAACCTGCTGATCGCTGCGCGAAAAGGAAGCCCACTCGTGATAGGTGTAGGTGCGGATGAATTTTTTCTTGCATCCGACGCAACGCCGATCATTGAATACACGAATGAAGTAGTTTACCTGAATGATCAGGAGATCGCCATTATTAAAGATGGCGAACTAAGCATAAAAAATACTGCCAATCTCCCGTTAACTCCGTATATCGAAACCGTTGACCTCGAACTGGAAGCTATCGAGAAGGGTGGCTTCGAGCATTTCATGTTGAAAGAAATTTTCGAGCAGCCGCGTTCTATCAGTGATTGTATGCGGGGGAGGTTAAATGCTGAATCTGGTCGGCTGGTGTTGGGCGGATTGAGAGAATACCTCGACAAGCTTGCAACAGCGGAGCGCATCATCATAGTTGCGTGTGGTACTTCCTGGCACGCTGGATTGGTTGCAGAATATATCTTTGAAGAATTTTGCCGCATACCGGTTGAAGTTGAGTATGCCTCCGAATTCAGATATCGTAATCCAATAATACGCGAGGGCGATGTTGTGATCGCTATTTCACAATCGGGTGAGACTGCCGATAC
>JAEZBX010000077.1 GCA_023412765.1 Bacteroidota bacterium | reverse complement strand
GTGTCTATACAGTTTATGAAGTTTCAGAGAACCAATTTGCTTCTGCGCCAAGTCCGAAGGTACTTGAATGTGAATAGCCCCGGGTGCGGCGGGGTGAAACCCTGGCCGTACCCGGGGTATGACGGACCGAGTGGACCGCAACCCTGAAGGGGTTGAAAAATTCACCTAATCCTACGCTGTCACATTATGGCAAGTTGTGATGGAAGCAGGAATAGGATAATGGTTCGACCTCAACCTTTTTCCTTTTTTCCTATTCCTCTTCTAGCTTGATAAAGTAGGATTAACTATTAACGGATAACGATTAACTGATAACGGCTCTAAAACTTCTCCGGCAAACTATGACTCCTGCCTTCATTCTGCCGCTGTAGCCACGTCATAAGAGGAGAGAAGTAATCGAGGATCGCTTTCGCGCTTACTTCGGTCCCCAAGGTCTTCTTTAAATGGTCTCGCCAATCAACGCTTGCGCCAGGCGCCATGATGGTTCTGAGGAAAGTGCCGACTTCTTTATTCCCCCAATAGTTTGTGGCGTGTACATCTTGCTTTAATATATTTTTAGCGATGTGATCATGAAACTGAAACAGTAGAATTTCTGCCATCGCATAGTCGTAATACTGCGCCGGGTCGTCGATGATGTGGGTTTTTGTACAAGCATCACAAAATTCCTCACCCCTGTTTGAAGGAGGTACGACGCCCTGGTAACGCTTGACCAGATCCCACCACGTTTTGTTAAATTCTTCAGGAGCCAGATTCCTTGCATACAATGCTTCCTCGAAACGCGTCATCGTTCCTGATGCCCAGGGTAAAACGATTATGTGCTGTAGGGCATCCGTTAACATTTTGAGCGTGTCATCGGTCACGATATTTTCAGGTACTAGCTTCAGCGATTGAAGAAGTGGTTTCTGAAGGGACGCTAATCCAATTTGTGATCCAATTGCTTCGTGATAGGCACGATTAGCTCCTCCACGCAATACCATAGGTATCTCTGGCGTCGAGTAAGCTTGAAAATAATAGATATGCCCCAGTTCGTGAAGACTGGTTTCCCACCATTGTGTATTCGTTTGGACGCTCATTAGTGAACGAACATCCTGATCAAGGTCAATGTGCCAAGCAGAGGCGTGATTGTTCTTTTTATAAGGCGTGCCGGGGGGAAGAGGGTAGAGACTGGACTTCTCATAAAAGGATGCTGGTAATGGATCGAAGCCGAGCGAGATATAAAACTCTTCACCTTTTTTTACGATCCATTCAGGTGTTTTTTTGTTCAGGGTATCGGTTAGATCAATTCCTTTGGATTTTGTGTCGACTATTGCTTGCCAATCCTGACCCCATTGATTCGGAAGCCAATGCGCCGGAATGTAATCCGGTACTTGCTGCCTGTACTTTTTTGCTAACTCATAGCGCGCCCAGGTGTGCAGCTCACGATAGAGCGGCCATATTTCCCTTATGAACCCGTCGTTCATGTCCAGCATTTCTTGCGAAGTCATGCCGTATTCGGATACCTGGTAAGCAAAAAAGTCATTGAATCCCAGCGCCTGGACAGATTTATTCCTCAAGTCGCGGAGGCGTTCGAGACCTGCCTTTAACGGCTTACCAACTTCTTTGCTTGCTGTCCACGCTTTCAGCTTTCGGTTGAGATCTCCTGATTCGGCGAGTAAGTTTGAAATATCATTTTTGGTAACCGATTTACCGTCGATCTTGAAATCAAAGCCGTATAAAATTTTTGTCTGATCTGCATTTTCCTTAATAAGCGCCTTAACTGTTTCACTTGCTGAGGCGGGAGCCCCTCCAGCCAGGAACAGAATGTATTCCATTTGTTTTTTTTGGATCGGCGAAAGGCTTTCACTAGTGGCAAGATATTTTTTCGATGAATCGATGTTAGCCTGGCTTCCTGTGTAGTCGGTCAGCTTTTGAGCCGCCTCCTCGTATAATTTTTGGGTAACTGTATCGCCTTCTTCTATTTTCGTATTCAACAGCCATGCTGCTTCGCCTGCCTCAGTATTCAACTTCTTATACTCCGAATTGTAAGCTTTGAGATACGCGTCAGCCTGCGGATGAAATGGCTCCTTACCCTTGTTGTCAGCTTGCGAGCAAGAAAAAAATGCCAGCGCGAGTAGGCTGTAGGCGATATTGAATTTGCGATAAAGCGTTTCCATGATTTTCCCGTTTTTCGAAATGTAGCGAGAAAAATGATTTTTCTGAAGATGGTCTTGCTGTAACCTTGGGTTGTCAAGTTTTGGAAATGGGAGGAATAAGGAATAGGGGCCCAACATTGACGTTATCTGTGTCTTAGATTATGATGAACTATTACTCTATCAATAGATCTTTGGCATAAATTCTCAGAGCTGTCCACTATTTGGAATCTTTTAGATTACCGGAGTTTATTTATATTTCGACATAAATATCTGCCGATGAAAATTATCCAATGGCCACTGCTTTCCACCGCTGTAATCTTGTTGAGTTCGTTTATTTTCCCTATGCAAAAGAAAAAAGTTATCTTTTTTGGTGACTCCATTACTCAGGCGGCGGTAAAGCCAGGCGGTTACATTATAAAGATAAATGAGCTGGCATCTGCTGAAAAGGTAGCAGAGAGCTACGATTTTATTGGGGCTGGTATAGGAGGCAATAAAGTGTATGACCTCTACCTTCGCCTTGAAGACGACGTCTTAAGCAAGAATCCTGATATTGTTATTATTTACATTGGTGTTAATGATGTCTGGCATAAACGCTCATATGGTACTGGCACCGATGTGGACAAATTCGAGAAGTTTTACACAGCATTGATTAAGAAATTGCAGGCAAGAAATATCAAAATTGCCCTCTGCACTCCGGCAGCTATTGGTGAGAAAACAGACTCAAGCAATGAATTGGACGGCGATTTAAATCACTATAGCAATATCATCCGGTCACTTGCAAAAACGCATAATATTCCTCTGATCGATTTAAGACAAGCCTTTCTTAATTACAACCTCAAGCACAACAAAGAAAATAAAGAGTCCGGCATTCTGACAAGCGATCGTGTTCACCTTAATGAGGCGGGAAATCAGCTCGTGGCCGACGAAATGTGGAAAGTTATAAAGACTTTGTCGCGCTAAATAATTGATCTCACTCTTTTCCTATCACCTTTCGTATGCAGAGTTCGCTGTTGTGCTGATGGTCGCGCTCTGCACAGGCATGTCCAAAACAGGTGTTCACGGAGCTGGGATGTTAGCCGTACCGTTGTTGGTAAATGTCTTCGGTGGGCAATTGTCCAGCGGTATCATGCTGCCTATGCTGGTAATGGCCGATGTGTTTGGCGTTTGGTATTACCATCGGCATGCGTCGTGGAAGCACTTGAGGATCTTATTTCCGTGGGCGGCAATCGGTGTGGTGTTGGGAACGATTATCGGAAAATACATCGATGATGGTATCTTCAAAATTATCATGGCTATCATCATTTTTGTTAGCCTTGTCGTTATGCTTTGGCTGGAGAAGGGCCACAAGGATGATATTCCGCACCAAAAAACTTTTGCAGCGACAAGTGGCGTTCTTGGTGGCTTTACCTCAATGGTGGGTAATCTGGCCGGAACAGTAATGGCAGTGTACCTGCTCTCCATGCGATTGCCTAAGAACGCATTTATTGGTACTACTGCCTGGTTTTTCCTTGTTGTCAACTGGTTTAAAGTACCTTTTCATATTTTTTCCTGGCATACGATCAATTTGAATACGATCCTTTTCGACTTAGTGACCTTGCCTGTTATTATTTTGGGTGCCGTCCTTGGAATCGTCGTCGTAAAGAAATTATCCGAAAATACATATCGATGGTTCATAATCGTAATGACGGTCGTTGCAGCTGTATTCATGCTGTTCTAAAAATCGGTTGGATCTACTACATCTACTTCTTACCTTAATTCCATGAAAAGAAATTTGTGTTATTATTTGTTTACACTGGCCGCGCTGTCTGCGTGCCAATCGGTAACCATGAAAAAACCCATTGCACTGCACCCTCAGAATTCGCATTACTTTATTTATAAAGGTAAGCCTACCATTTTGATCACGTCCGGTGAACACTATGGCGCGGTATTGAATCTCGATTTCGATTATGTTAAATATTTGGATGCGCTTTCAAGAGATAGCCTGAATCTGACCAGAATATTCTCGGGTGCATACCTGGAGCCTCAAGGAGCTTTTAGGATTGAGCGTAATACACTTGCACCTGCGCGGGGAAGATTTATTTGCCCATGGAAAAGGTCTGACACCCCGGGTTCCATTGACGGCGGTAACAAGTATGACCTGACGAAATGGAATGAAGACTATTTCAAACGACTCAAAGATTTTATGGGCGAAGCAGAAAAACGAAATGTTGTTGTCGAGCTTGCATTCTTTTGTCCGTTTTATGAAGACTCGCTTTGGCAAATGAGCCCAATGAATTCAAACAATAATGTAAACAGTGTTGGACCTACGAAAAGTGCAGATGTGTATACCATGGATAAGTCAGCGGGACTCTTGGAAATACACGAGGCATTGGTAAGAAAAATTGTATCCGAATTAAAAGGCTATAGCAATCTCATTTATGAAATTTGCAATGAGCCATATTTCGGCGGTGTAACAATGGAATGGCAGCATCACATCGCTTCAGTAATACAGGATGAAGAAAAGGAATTTGAGGACAAACATCTGATCTCGCAGAACATTGCAAACGACAGGCTTCTAATAAAAGATCCTCATCCTGGTGTTTCGGTTTTCAATTTTCATTATGCATACCCACCTGTAACAGTGGCTCAGAATTATCATCTTAACAAAGTCATAGGTGATAATGAAACAGGTTTTGATGGAAATGCAGACAGTACATATCGCCGCGAAGGTTGGTCGTTCATTTTAAACGGTGGTGCACTGTATAATAATCTGGATTACTCTTTCACTGCTGATCATGAAGATGGCAGCTTCCAATATCCGCCAACCCAACCCGGTGGCGGGAGTGCTGCCTTGCGCCATCAGCTTCGAAGCCTGAAAGATTTTATGAATGGTTTCAATTTTCTTAATATGAAGCCAGACAGTACCATAGTTACAGTTGAAGGCAATCGTGCATATGTTCTGGCAGAAGAAGGAAAGCAATATGCAATCTATATTTTCGGACAAGGCCCCCATTCGTTCGAGGTATCATTGCCGCCCGGTAACTACACCGTTGAATTTCTCAATCCGTTAACTGGATTCTTTGATGACAAACAAAAGACAGTGTCGGACGGGAAATTGAAACTTACTTCACCAGAGTTCCCGGAGGATGTAGCCGTGAAGATTTTATCTGAGGATGTGCTCTAGATGAAAAGGTAATCGGTTGGCAATCTGTAATCAGGTAATCGGTAATCAGGTAATCGGTCGGCTCGATGTAAATGCGTGCTGTGTGAGTAAGCATTTCAATGACCATGTGCAAAACGTTATGTCCGTATCTTTTCATCACCAGTCGGCTCAATTAAAAGTACGTGCAATATTTGATCGAGCGCCCACCCACGACCCACACCCACGGTTAACCAATAACGAATAACTAATAACGGAAACTCTTTTGCGATTCAAAAATTAATTCCGCTTATTTGCTTAACAAAATATAAGCATATGGGAAAAGAATATCTGGGTGAGTTTGAGGAAATGATCCTAACAATGGTTGCCGGGCTGCAGGATGATGCTTATGGTGCCGCCATATGCGAGGAAATCGACACCAGATTTAAACGGGAAGTAAATCTGAGCGCGGTACATGTCACGCTGTATCGATTGGAAGATAAAGGATATGTCAAGTCCAGGATGGGTGGTGGAACGAGTGAAAGGGGAGGAAGGCGAAAGAGGATTTTTAGCGTCACCAGTGCCGGACTGGCAATGTTGCGGTCAATGAAGGAAACCAGATTGGAATTATGGAAAATGGTTCCCCAGTTGAAGATGGGCTCTTGATTCTAAGATTAAGATTTATTTGATGACAATGCACCACAGAAATACTTCTCCTCCTAAGTGGCCAATGCGGTTGTTGCAAACGTTTTGCCCGCCATCTCTCTATGAAGAGATCGAAGGTGATCTCTTAGAAAAATTTCAGACAGACACGAGGAAATGGGGTGTATCAACTGCAAGGCGAAAACTTACCTGGAACGTAGTTCGATTTTTCCGTCCGGGCATCCTGTTTAGAAATAAAGTTTCAGTAACCATAAATTACCTTCCCATGTTCAGGAATTATTTTCGTGTTGCCATGCGCAATAGTCTGAGAAATAAATCTTTCTCTGCAATTAATATTTTGGGGTTGGCAACCGGGATTGCGAGCGTTATGTTAATTATGCTTTGGGTTCAGAACGAACTGAGTTATGATCGTTTCCATCACGACAGCGACAGACTTTATGAAGCATGGAATAGAGACGTATTTGATGGACGCATAGAATGCTGGAGCACAACGCCAAGGATACTGGCATCTACTCTCAAAAATGAATACCCGGAAGTCGAGCAGGCGATTAGTTACGCTGACTATCAGATGGAATTCCTTGTTTCAAACGGCGACAAAAAATTCACAGACAATTCTGGTATCATTACGGAAACGCCTTTTCTTTCCATGTTTAATTTTCCGTTGCTCAGTGGTGATCCTGCCACCGCCTTGAACGACCCATTTTCCATAGTTATTACAAAAAAATTTGCTGATAAACTGTTTGATCAGGAGCCTGCTCAAGGCAAACAAATTACACTTAAATACGGGCCAGAGAATCTTGAGTTTATAGTAACTGGTGTTTTAAAGGATTTGCCTAACAATACTGCTTTCGATTTTAGTTTTTTACTTTCCTGGGAATTGATGCGAGCTATGGGTGAAGACGATACCTACTGGGGGAACAATTCAGTGATGACGTTTGTGAAACTGCGTGAAGGAATTTCGTTGGAGCAGTTCAATTCGAAAATGGTGAATATAGTGCGGCAACATACAGAAGGGCAGCAGAATAATCAAATGTTCCTGTATCCTGTCAATGACCTTCGACTATACTCACGTTTTGTAAACGGTACCCCGGAGGGCGGACGAATAGAAGTTGTACGACTGTTCCAGGTCATTGCATTATTCATTATTATAATTTCCTGTATCAATTTTATGAATCTGACAACAGCCAGGTGTGAATTGCGCGCTAAAGAAGTGGGTGTCAGGAAGTCGATCGGAGCTCAACATAAGTCGTTAATTCAACAGTTTCTTACGGAGTCCCTGTTACTGGCGAGTATTGCCGGACTCATTGCGACCTCACTCACGTATTTCGTCTTGCCATTTTTCAATACACTGACAGAAAAACAACTCTTCATAGATTTTACCGACCCGTTGACCTGGGTAGTATTTGTCGCTCTTGTTTTTTTTGCCGGGCTCCTTGCAGGATTTTATCCCGCCTTTTTCCTGTCGTCATTTAAACCTGTCCGCGTTCTGAAAGGAAGTTACCTTTCAATAAGATCTGGTAGTACCGTCAGGAAAGCTCTGGTTATTTTTCAATTCACTATCACGTTCGTTCTAAGTATCGCCACGCTGGTGGTTAAGGAACAAATAGATTTCGCTCAGCAGCGGGAGACTGGATTTTCTAAAGATAGATTGATTTATCATGCTATGACCGGCGACCTGGAAAGGAATTTTGCAGTAATTAAAAAAGAATTGCTGGCAACAGGCGCGGCGGTTTCTGTCTCTAAAACTTATTCCCCCATTACACAAATGTGGAGCAATACAGCAGGAATTCAATGGCTGGGCAAAGATCCAAATCTGCAAATAGTTTTCGATCGCTATGGCGCCGATGAAAACGTAGTTGCTACAGCAGGTCTCCAAGTTGTCGCGGGGCGCGACCTTGATTTGGTGAAATTTCCATCCGATTCCTCGGCAGCCATTATCAATGAGTCCGCGGCAACCATCATGGGATTTAAGAATCCTATTGGTGAGCAATTCGATGATAGCGGAAAAAAATGGGTAATCGTTGGTGTCGTCAGAGATTTTGTGGCCCGATCTCCGTTTCATAAGATAAGTCCGATGGTGATACTAGGCGCTGGAAACGGTAACTTCTACGCCGTTCATGTTAGGCTATCAAATGCGATTGAGTTGAATAAGGCATTGGAGGTAACAGAAAAAATTTTTAAAAAATATAATCCTGATTTCCCCTTTGAGCATCACTTTGCCGACCTGGAGTATGAGAGAAAGTTTCATGATGAAAAGCAAACGCAAAAACTGGCAGGATTGTCAGGATCTTTAGCCATCTTAATTTCATGTCTGGGTGTACTGGGACTCTCTATTCACATTGCCAATAAGCGTGTGAAAGAGGTTGGGATCAGAAAAGTATTTGGCGCTTCAATTGGCAGCGTGCTGGTATTGCTTTCGAAAGAGCCGGTGAAACTCATATTGATTTCACTTATTCTTGCATCACCCTTTGCCTACTGGGTGATGCAGAAATGGCTTGAAAATTATGATTATAAAACTACAATAGGATGGAAGGTTTTCATTTTTGCTGGCGCCGGAATTGTGACGATAGCCCTTTTAACCATAAGCCTTCAAACAATCAGAGCAGCTATCATGAATCCAGCAAAGACTTTGAAGCACGAATAGCCATCAGAAGCACAACCGCCCTTTATAGCTAAGACAATTAGATTATAGGACTACACTAAATGGTACATTAATTACCATTCTTTCCCGCATTTTCTTTTTATTGGTATTTATTTAATCTGGCTACACATCTCGATGGTTTAGGACGAACGGATAACGAATAACGTATAACGAATAACGAATAACGAATAACGAATAACTAATAACTAATAACTAATAACTAATAACGGATAACGGAAAAATGATAAAGAACTACCTCAAAAGCACCTTCCGACACATTATTAAAAACAAGGTTAATTTTATCTTTAAGACCGGGGGTCTTGCACTTGCGTTGTTCACTCTGCTGATCATCATCATTTATGTCACCAATCAAAACTCTTTTGACACATTTCATGCAGACTACCAAAACGTTTTTCGTGTAAATTCAATTCGGCAGGAGGGTGATAAGCTGGCAAACTATGCTAGTGTTCCACCCGGAATAGGCCCAGCGTTGCAGGCCAATTTTCCGGAAGTTGAAGCATATGCACGATTGGGTTTTACAAGTCGTATAACAATTCAATACGGTCAGGAATTGTTTCGATTAACCGGAATTGTTGAGGCTGACTCATCCATCTTTGACGTTCTTTCATTTACGTTTCTTCAAGGCGACCGAAGGGCGCTTTCACAACCAGGTTCTGTGGTCCTCACTCAATCAACTGCAAAGCAATTATTCGGTGATGAGGATCCAATGAACAAGTCTTTGATTTCACCCGATCATTCAAACCGCATGCTGACCGTTACCGGTGTGGTCGAGGACTTTCCATCAAACTCTCATCTAACTATCAATGCAATACACAGCCCTCATGCATTGACGGAAGCAAATTGGAACTCGTGGGAAATCACGTGGGACCAGTCCGTTATTCTTTTCGTCAGGCTTGCGCCGCAAGCAGATCTTGCCAGTATTCAACAGAGGTCATTGTCGCTGCTGAGGAAGAATCTCTTGAAGACCGAAGATGGAGGTGAAGAAAAGTTCAGCATCTATCTGCAGCCTATTGCAGACATATACATGGATGACACATTGCGGATGGAATTTAGTAAAAAGGGTCAGTCACAGTACGTCTACATTTTCTCGCTGCTGGGCATATTTCTGTTTGTTATCGCGTGTATCAACTACGTTAATTTGTCAATTGCAGATTTCGATACAAGAAAGCGGGAGATTGGCGTCAGAAAGGTGTTAGGCGCCAGGAAAGGCCAGATCGGTTTCCAGGTTGCATTTGAAGCGATTGTAGTTTCAGTTTTCGCGATCGTAATAGCCGTCGGGTTGCTTTATCTGCTCTTCCCCGCCATATCCCAAATGCTGGACTCAAACCTAAGATTTGAAATGTTATTCCAGCCCACCGTTGTGTTGATTACGCTGTTGATGCTTTTCTTTTTAGTGGTGATATCAACTGCATACCCATCATACATTCTTGTGTTACAGAAACCAGTGCAAGATCTGAAAGCCAGTTCATCCTACGGCACGGGTATGAGTCTGGGGAAAGTGCTGCTTTCTGTTCAGTGCGTGATATCAGTTATCAGTATTTGTGCTACAATTATCGTTGGTAAACAGTTAGATTTTATTCGGCAAACCGATCTCGGCTATAATCGAGAAAATGTTGTTTCATTGGTTATGCCCGACGAATATCCTCCGGAGAGAGTGCCGGTATTAAAGAATGAAATCGCGAGGCTTGCCGGCGTTGAAGCGGTGTCCTATTCATATTACCTGATGCCCATTTCCACATATTTTAAAGGGTGGTATCAGCTTGAAAAAGGTGGCAAGATGGAACCAATGCTGCTGAACGAATTATTTGTCGATTACAAATATTTCCAAACCATGGGTATAGAATTGATTGCAGGCCGTGATTTTAGCCTTGAACATTCATCTGATGTGAGGCAGGCCGTTATCATCAATGAAACTGCAGCTAAGTTTTTGGGTTGGACTGATCCCATTGGACAAAGAATTCTAGTGGGACGTCCTGACCAAGGTGGTGCGGTATCGGAGGCAAGTGTTGTAGGTCTTGTGAAGGACTTTAACACTTTATCGTTACACAGAAAAATTGAGCCTGTGATAATCCGTTTGCCACCCGACTCATGGCCGGGAAATGCACTGAACATCCGGGTGAGAAATTCTCTTTCAGAATCGTTGCCTTCAATAAAATCAACCTATGAGAAATTGATGCCGGGAATGTTAGCAGATATCCGTATCGTTGAAGATCTTCACGAGCGCCAATATCAAAATGAAGATCGTGCTTTTGCCTCGCTCCAGGTGGGGACTACCGTAATTATCCTCATTTCTGCGTTTGGGATTTTTTCATTATCATTCTATATGTCAATAAAAAGAATGAAAGAATTCGGAATCCGAAAAGTTCTAGGTGCAAGCTTGGGGCAAATTGGATGGTTGCATGTAAGCTATTTTCTTAAGATCGTGTTGCTGGCAAATGTTGTTGCGTTACCCTTGGCTTACATGCTTGTTGAAAGGTGGCTGAGTGACTTTGCATATCGCACAGATATCAGTGCATTGATCTTTCTTAGCGTCTTTGGTATTTCATGTTTATTGATAATCATTTCAGGTGGATACTCGGCCTGGAAAGCCGGGAGTTTGAATCCAGTAGATGTGATTAAAGCGCAAGAGTGACAGGTAGAAAGGCCGAGATGGGAGGATAGTTGTGCCCGATGAAAACGCTGCACGTTTGCGGTTCGTGTCGAAGGAAAATCTACTGCTGAGTTCCCGCTATACGGTAAACTAATCGGATTGAAGGAAGTTTTCGTCGCAAGGAACCAGGGACTGATGCTCAACCGGTCATTAACAATTTCTGATCATGCTGAGAAATAGCATTAAAAATTTAATCGTTAAGGCATGCTTGTAAATCATCTGCATACCGCTTTACGAGGCATGAAGAAGAACCGGGTCTTTTCAATTGTGAATCTACTTGGGTTATCAGTGAGTATAGCCGCGTGCCTTCTTATACTGCATTATGTGCGGTTTGAAATGAGCTATGATAAGTTTCACCGGCAAGCCAATAATATCTATCGGGTGGCTACAAAAGTTAGTATGCAGGATGAGGTTATAACTCATGAAGCGAATACATATCAGGGAATAAGCGATGCGCTACAATCGGATTATGAACATATTGTTGCTGCGACGACCATTAGCAAATTTACATCGGACAAAAATTTCATCCGGTACGAAGATTCAAATGGCAAGCTCATACCACTTCAATCTTTTCAGGGCCTTCAAGCGGACAGCAGTTTCTTCGAAGTTTTTTCATTTGAACTGCTGGAAGGAAACCGTGAGTTCGTACTCCGCGATCCCTATTCTGCAGTGATAACGCGAAATCTATCTGAACAATATTTTGATGGAAACGCGATTGGAAAATCTATAGAAATTAATGACGGCAGCGAAGCCAGAAGCTACAAAGTCACAGGCGTATTGCAGAACATTCCTGAAAACTCACATGTAAAATTCGATTTAATCTGTCGTGGTGAGCCCCGCCGCTTAAACTTTTGGAATGGAGAAATTGGTTTCTGGGATTGGACCGGGCAAACTTATGTATTGCTTAAGGAAGCCTTCAATCGCCAGATACTGGAGTCGAAACTTGCAGAGCTTGCGAGGGTAAATAGTGGCCTGAAAAGAAACGAAAATGATTACGGACAAGTAAGTACATTTCAACTACAACCTCTCACAAGAATACACTTATTTTCCAACCTGCAGGAAGAATTGGAGCCCAATGGGAGCGTCACGTTGGTGTATACTCTTATCATTCTTGCATTTGTTATTATAACGATTGCCTGGATCAACTATATTAACCTGTCCACTGCTATTTCGGAAAATAAGATCAGGTCAATAGGTCTCCGCAAGGTAATAGGAGCCTCGAGATCATCTCTGATGTTGCAAATATTGGTAGAAGCTGCGTTGTTCAATCTTACCTCGGTAATTATTGCATTTATTGCTGTCCAACTACTGCTACCTTCTTATTCAAATTTTGCAGGCGTACCATTGAATTATGGGTTTTTGTACGACAAATGGATATTGTTGTCAGCTATTGCTTTTGTTCTCCTTAGCGCGTTTATGTCAGGTATCTATCCTGCTTATCGGCTCGCTTCTTTCAAACCGGTGAGTGCGCTAAAGGGGAAATTGCAAACAGGCGGTTTTGGATTGAGGCAAATATTAGTTGTATTCCAGTTTGGTGCCGCCGTGATCCTGATCGTTGCAACGGTAGTTGCTTATCAACAGCTTTCTTTTATGAGAAGTGCTGACCTGGGGATTAAGGTCGACCGTGTTATTGGAATCAAAGCGCTGAACTTCGATAAAGAAAAATGGTCAGATACAAATGGGGGATATAGGATTGACTCCGCATATCTGCAAAGATCTGAGCGTTTCAAAGAAGATGTACGGACTCATAGTGGTTTCATTAACGCCACGACCTTGTCACATATGCCCGGAAACTTGCCCAATTGGGGTACGGAGTTTAAGTCTGAGTTTAGTGATGAAGCACATCGGCTGGTTGCGATGGGCGTGGACTATGATTTCGTTGGAACGCTTGGTGTTGGTTTGCTTGCTGGTCGCAATTTTTCGCCCGCCTTTCCTTCGGATCGCGGCAACGAAGGCAAACGCGCAGTAATGATCAACGAATCCGCTGCCCGACTTCTTGGATTCAGTACGCCTGGCGATGCCGTCGGAAAACACATAGCTACCTACTGGGGAGCCGACTATGAGGTTATAGGTGTGGTCAATTCTTTTCATCAGCTGTCGCTAAAGGAAAACCTACAGCCTTTATACCTTATGTTACAGCCTCGGGCATTGGAATTTTTTGCCGTCAGCTATGAAGGGAGTGATGCAAGTCATGCAATTTCTGAATTAAGATCAATTTGGCAGCGTCATTTCCCTGACTATCCGTTTAATTATTTTTTTCTTGACGATTATTTTGATCAGCAGTACCGTTATGATGAAAAGTTTAGAGATATAATGGGATTGTTTTCTGTAATGGCGGTGATAATTGCATGCCTGGGACTTTTCGGACTGACATCCTACGCAATTGTTCAGCGTACTAAAGAGATCGGCATTCGAAAAGTTTTGGGTGCCACCGCACTTAATGTAATTGGACTCTTTACCCAAAATTTTCTGAAGCTGATTATCGTGGCAAATGTAATCGCGCTACCCTTGGTTTATATTGGCGTCCGCCAATGGTTGGAGAACTATGCATATAAGATAAAATTAGAATGGCTTCTTTTCGCGACACCCATCCCCGTCATAGTAGCATTGGCCCTTATTACAATAGCTCTTCAAACCCTTAAAATTGCTCACCGCAGTCCTGTAGACAGCCTCCGCTCAGATTAGGTTGAAACGCCTTGACCTTATACCCTATACCCTATACCTCTATACCTCTATTCCCTATTCCTTTAACCTCATTCCCCGCCTTTCAAACTCCCGAACCGCCCCCACGTATAAGTATTACGGAATAACTAATAACTTTACCAGGAACCTAATGGCGAATTATTTTATTTTATAGTATGGACAAGGATTTTCTACGGAAATTGTATCAGTCGCACCAGGCATGCCCGACCTGCCCCGCGCCATTAGAGGTTTCTAATTTTTATGTCGAATTGCTGGGAGCCCTCTTTGCCGATTTTACACAGCTTGCATCTCTTTCGGAGAGTGAGTTTTTCCAACTTGTGGAAAGGCTTCAGAAGGAACTCGAGCGAATTCTACGTCATAATCCGACGAAAGGGACCGGGAATCCTGCAACAGTAGCTCAAAAGTTTTTTGACGCTTTGCCGGAAATTTGCGAGAAGCTGGAAAACGATGTTAGTGCAATGTATGAAGGTGACCCGGCTGCAAAAAGCAGGGGAGAAGTGATCCGAACATATCCTGGGTTTTACGCCATAGCAGCATACCGCATTGCGCATAAGCTCCATGAACTTGGTGTTCAGGGCATCCCAAGAATAATTACAGAGCACGCCCATAGCAAGACCGGTATTGACATCCATCCGGGTGCGAAGATCGGTGAGCACTTTTGTATTGATCATGGCACTGGTGTTGTGATCGGCGAAACTTCTGTCATCGGCAATCATGTTAAAATATATCAGGGTGTAACACTGGGCGCATTAAGCGTTAACAAAGCTGATGCAGAGAAAAAACGCCATCCTACTATCGAGGACAATGTGGTGATATATGCTGGTGCAACAATCTTAGGTGGCGACACGGTTATCGGGAAGAACAGTGTAATCGGAGGCAACGTATGGCTCACCCGCAGTGTACCAGCTGATACAAAAATTTATTATCAGGCAAAAATGTATAATGGTGATACTAATGAAACAGACCTCGTCATCTTTCGGTCGGAGTTGTAATATTTGTTTTGTCACCTCTGCTAGCTACCACGGAGCTTTCCCAGCTACACTATAACATCTATCACTTGAATTTTTGTCCATGACTTTTTCAGAACTGATTGGCAACACACCCCTGGTTGAGCTCCAGAATATTCCCCAAAAAGAAGGTGTTAAGTTATTGGGGAAACTTGAAGGGAATAATCCGGGTGGAAGCGTCAAGGATCGTGCTGCTATGGGAATGATCAGCGCAGCGATGGAACGAAAGACTATTAAACCCGGTGACCGCCTTGTCGAAGCAACTAGCGGAAATACCGGTATCGCTCTTGCCATGATTGCCCAGATGAAAGGCTTGCATATTACGCTTATCATGCCCGATAATTCAACCCGTGAGCGCGTGCTGGCTATGCAGGCGTATGGAGCAAGGGTTATTCTTACACCTTCCTCACGCACCATTGAATATTCCCGGGAGCTAGCCGAAGAAATGTCTAGGAATGAAGGGTATTTCATGCTGGATCAATTTGCTAATTCCGACAATGCGCTCATGCATTATATGACCACTGGACCGGAAATTTGGCGGGACACCGACGGAAAAGTGACTCATTTTGTTTCTGCAATGGGTACAACTGGTACGATAATGGGCGTATCGCGTTATCTCAAAGAAAAGAATCCTAATGTACAGATCATCGGGACTCAGCCAACGGATGGTTCATGCATCCCAGGCATTCGCCGATGGTCAAAAGAATTTTTACCCAAGATATTTGACCCTGCGCGTGTTGATCGGATTCTGGATGTAAGCGAAACCGATTCCAGGATATTTACGAAACGCCTGGCCAGGGAGGAGGGAATCCTCGCGGGAATGAGCAGTGGGGGCGCGTTGAGTGCAGCGCTCAGGATCGCTGATGAAATTGAGTCAGGTGTTGTCGTATTCATTGTATGCGATCGCGGCGATCGATATCTTAGCTCAGATCTTTTTGAGTAGTATGGCCATCCTTTTTCGAACGACACCCCACCACCAGCATTTTAAACAATTAGTAGAAGAACTTGACGCCGAGCTCTGGACCCGGTATCCCGACATTCAACAAAATTTTGCTCCTCATAATAAGATCGATGAATCGGCGCGTGTGGTGATAGCGTATGTTGATAATCAACCAGTGGGTTGTGGTTGCTTCAGACCAATGGAAGAAGCAGGTTGTATAGAAATTAAAAGAATGTTTGTTAAGTCGGATTTCAGGGGCCGGGGAATTGCGAAACTCATATTAAATGAATTAGAACGGTGGGCTGCAGAAGAAGGATTCAATCAATCAAAGTTGGAGACTGGATTTAATCAGCCGGAAGCAGTTGCCGTTTATCGAAGATGTAATTACAAGTTAATTCCCAACTATCCGCCTTACACTGACATGAAGGAAAGCATGTGTATGGCTAAAACTCTGGGATAAGCCGTTTGTATAAAGGGTCGTTCTGAATGACAAATGTTGTGTATTTTTCGGAATGCGTCCCCTAAAATTTCTCTCGTCCGCAGTAGTACTGATTCTGCTGACTGTTCAGGTTTCTCAAGCCCAAGGTCCCAAGCGCTTCGAAAAGGAAGTCGATTCCATTGTAGCGCATAATCTATCCGTTGACAGGAAGGATCTGATCTTGTTTACAGGAAGCTCAAGTATTCGCATGTGGGCCGATCTGAAGAAGGCCTTCCCTGAGCACAACGTGGTAAACTTAGGTTTTGGAGGTTCGGCGATGGCTGATCTGCTTTACTTCACCGACAAAATCATTCTCCAGTTCAAGCCTAAACAGATTCTTATTTATGAGGGCGACAATGATATCAGCATGGGCCGCACTCCCGAGCAAATACTTGGAGCTGCCGATTCTATTCTAGCCCGGATAAGGCAGGAACTTCCAAAAACAGAAGTTGTATTTATTTCACCGAAGCCAAGTATTTCACGATGGCATCTAAAAGAAAAATACGAGACGTTTAATATGCGTCTCCAGGCATGGACAAAAAAGAAGTCGAACGTTAGATACGCCGACGTATGGACACCGATGCTCAAGAAAGATGGTAGTGTACGCGATGATATTTTCCTGGCAGATAATCTCCATATGAACGACAAAGGTTACGCCATCTGGACAGCTGCACTGAGGAAATACTTGAAATAGGCATTAGATATTGATTCTCTTGGTCATGTTTTGAGGAGTTCTGACAAAGGGAATTTAATGGGAATAAGGAGTAAGGAATAGGGGATAAGGGTGCGCCCTTTGCGACCGCAGCCCTACTCCTTATTCCCTATTCCCTATTCCTTTGGCAAAGATCAATCGTTTCTCAACGCCTTAATTTTATTCAGATGCCCCTCCACCACGGGAAGATACTTAGTGGCAAATACCTGAATATCCGCGTCTGCTGAGCGCGTTGCTTTTTGAAGTTTTTTCACATTCTTTTTATGATCCTTCAACACCATAGAAATGAATCGTTTGTCGAATGAGGCGCCATGGACGTCCTTTAATGCATTAAAATTTTTAGAATCAGTTGTAGCCAAGTGTTTTAGGTTGATCTTCTTTTTCTTGGCTATGGCGTTTAGGTCTTCCATCATTGAGGATTGATCCTTTACCAAAGCGCTTGCATAGTCCTTCAATGGTCTTTTTGTAGCACGTTGGGTGGCAATTCTGCTATACTCAAGGGTCACAGCACGAGAATCAGACATATCTTCTATGAAGCCGGCAACCTCTTCACTGACTTCGTTGTTTGCTTCGTCCGTTTCATTGCTGCCCCATTGCAAGGACCACAAAGCTAAATTCGATTGTATAGTCCCAACTTCCTGAGGAGCGTTACTCACCTCTTTACCAGAGTTTTGAATTTCCGCTTTATTATCGTTGTGATTATCTCCGGTTCTGGAAAAAATACTGGTAATCCCGAAAAGGATAGCAAGATTAATTATGATGATTACGTTCCTCATGACCTATAGTGTTTCGTAACTGATTATAAAATTCCATGCCACCAGGAAACGCTTCATTTCACGCAGCAACGGCAGTTTGAACTCAGCCAATCCATTTTTTGCGTGAATTTTTGGGTATTAATTCCACGTCCGGCGAAAAAAATTCTACTCAGAACAGTCAAGAGGTTAATAATTACAGATTAGGAGCGACTAAAGGCGTGGAATGCTTTTTGAAACTGTTGCAGCGAACCAAAACACAATATCATGGCTAATGTAAAGCACGTCGAAAACATGCCGCAAACGCAACTTGATACCAGCATGGCGAAACGCAAGCCGGTCAAGCTCGGTTGGAATACCGAAGAAGTTGAAAAGATCACTCATGCGTTAAATTCAGTCCTCGCCAACTACAGTGTGCACTTTCAGAAATTGAGAAATTTCCACTGGAACGTAAAGGGATCTGACTTCTTTGATATTCATGTAGAGTTAGAAGCCCAATATAAGGAAGCGTTGGAAAATATCGATGAGATCGCAGAACGCATCCGGGTTTTTGGAGAGACTCCATTTAGTACCATGCAGGAATATCTGCGCCATTCCGAAATCAAGGAGGCAGGTACCAATCTAACATCTGATCTGATGCTCCGCGAATTGTTAAATGATTATCGTGTATTACTTCAGTACCTGGCAGCGGTTATCGAAATCGCAGGGGAACAATATGACGCAGGCACCGAAAATCTTATTAAGGGAGTTATACGAAAAATTGAAAAACATCATTGGATGCTATCAGCATTCCTGGCTAAATAAGTTATGATAGAAAATAAACCTCGTGAATTGACATTGATTTATCATTCGGAGAAGTCGGATGATAAAAAAGCTCGCGGCTATGTGCAATCGCTACGCGATGTTACTATTAAAACACTGGACGTGGCTAAGGAGCCCATTACAGAAACTCAGCTGGCGCAGCTCGCGGACAAGATTGAGATGCCGGTGCAGGACCTAATCGACATTACATACGATGAGAGACCAGACACGGAAAACAACAAGGAGGGTCTCAAAGAAATGGATCCAACTGAGATCTTGGTAATGATAAAACAGAATCCTAAATTGCTATGTACTCCAATCCTCGTCATCGGGGACCGGGCATACAAATACGGATCTGCTTATCACCTTATCAAAGACAAAATGGAGGAAGGTGTAAGGACTAGTTCAAACGCTGTCAATATCGAAGAAAAGAAAGACAAATAGCGCAATTAATATGAGCCTGGAAAAATACGATGCCGCCATCCAGGCGTGCTTGTACTGTGCAATGCAGTGCGAAAGTTGTTCTTCCGAATGTTTGCTCGAAAAAAATATTGATAACGTACGTCGATGCATCTCCTTAACTAAGGAGTGCACAGCCATATGCATTCTTACCGCTCGCTTTTTGGCAACTGATAGCGACTTCGTTCCACAGGTTTGCAATTTGTGCATCGATATATGTGAGGCGTGCGCCGCAGAGTGTGCCAAAAATTATATGGACGGTTGCGCGGAAGCATGTCAAAGGTGTGCAGACGAATGCAGGTCATTAAGCTTTGAGTTCAGCTAGCGCCATCGTTTTCAACAGGTTTTCTCATTGCCATGCTAAGAAGGTCGCCGCGAAATTTGTATTTTAGATCTTTGCTTAAATCTAAAAACGCGGATGACTCTCTCTGCAGAAAATATTTTACTGCTTGGTTCTCTATTGTTGTTTCTCAGCATCATTGCGAGCAAGACGTCATTCAAGTTGGGAATACCGACACTTGTCCTCTTCCTGGTAGTTGGCATGCTGGCGGGATCGGATGGCGTTGGTGGAATCCAATTTTATGACCCTAAACTAGCACAGTTTCTTGGCGTCGTGGCGCTTACCTTCATCCTTTTTTCCGGAGGCCTTGAAACAAATTGGGAGAGCGTAAGGCCTGTTCTTTGGCAAGGACTGTCACTTTCAACTATAGGTGTTTTAGTAACAGCATTAGTGCTCGGCATTTTCTCTTCTTATATTCTGGATTACACGTGGTACGAGGGTCTGCTGCTTGGAGCCATAGTTTCCTCCACGGATGCAGCAGCTGTGTTTTCGATTCTAAGAACTAAAAGCGTTGGTCTCAAAGGGAATCTCCGGCCAACCCTTGAATTTGAGAGCGGTAGCAATGATCCGATGGCATACTTTCTTACTGTAAGTATGATCTATTTGATCTCCGATCCCGAAGCCTCCTTGATTTCCCTACTCCCCAAATTTTTTGTGGGGATGATACTCGGTGGTATCTGCGGTTTTGCTTTCGGGAAAATGATGATTTGGGTTATAAACAAAATACAGCTGGACATCGATGGACTGTATCCAGTGTTGATTTTGGCCCTGGTTTTTTTCACTTTCTCTTTCACTGACTTTATAGGGGGGAATGGATTTCTAAGCGTTTATATCGCCGCGATCATTCTGGGCAACAGCAATTTTCTCCATAAAAAAAGTCTCATTAGATTTTATGATGGTCAAGCGTGGCTAATGCAGATCGTTATGTTCATCACCCTTGGCCTACAGGTCTTTCCGAGTGACATCCTGCCAATCATTGGCGATGGTGTTCTTATATCCGCTTTTCTAATGCTCGTAGCCCGTCCGGTGGCGGTTTTTATTTCACTGATATTTTTCCCTCAGATCAGTGTTCGGAAGAAATTTTTTATTTCCTGGGTCGGATTACGGGGCGCTGTTCCCATTATATTTTCCACGTATCCTCTCATCGCGGGCATACCTGTGGCGGGGAATATTTTCAACCTTGTTTTTTTTATTTCGGTTTCATCGGTTCTACTTCAAGGCACTTCGTTATCGACAGTAGCGAGATGGTTGCATGTTAGTGTCCCGGAAAAAATTAAAAGGAAGTTTCCCATGGATGTTGAGATGAAGGACAGTTCAAATTCGGAACTAATGGAGCTTGATATCCTGGAAAATTCACATGCTGTGGGTAAGCCTGTGATGGAGCTTGACTTGCCAAAATCAGCTATGATTGTCCTGATACATCGCAATGGAAAATATGTGACGGCCAGTGGCGCTACCGTTATAGAACCCAAAGATCACCTGCTTATCATGGCCGACAGCAAGAAAACTGTAAATAAGGTGCTGGACCGGTTTAATGCACCGAGGACTTAAGGAGTTATTAGTTAATAGTTATTAGTTAATTGGGGGTGTGCGCTCGATTGGAAATTGCAGTATCTTCAATCGACCGACCCGATTGCTATCGATTGCTATCGGGTACTAATTACGTGCTTACCGATTACAGAGTCCGGTGGGGATGACATATCGGTAGAAGTCAGCAGCGTGCGGCACCGGAGTCCTGTAAGGACGACATATAAACACAAGACAACAAATTTGATGTTCCTGACGGGCACGAACTAATTAACCGTTAATCCTACTTTGTCATGTTTGAGGAGTTTTCAAGAAAAAGGAAAAGGTAATAAGGGTGCTAACTTTGCGACCCTACCCTTATTCCTTATTCCTTACTCCCTATTCCTTTTTTCTAATTTGACACGTAGAATTTACGGACATTGGTTTTAGGTAATAAAAAAAGCCACCTGATCGGGTGGCTTTTCGTTTAGGTTCTGGGTATGATTTTATTTGAATCTTCTTAAAGACTTTGATTGAGTCGTTTTGAGTTTGCTGATGCCCTTTGGTAATGCGACTGTAACGGTTCGGCTACCGGAAGCAGGTGCTACTATTGGATCTGTGATGTTTTCGAATACTCCTCCATTCTTTTCAAAGGTTTGAGCTATTGCCGGAGCGGGAGCGCCGTCCTGGTCCCAGGCATTGATATTATCTAAAGTATAAGTACCCGGATATATGTCGCGATCTGCCTCGTCCTCAACTTGGCCATCGACGAAATCGGCAAAGTGCGCTTCAAAATTCATTGGATCTGCAGTACCCGAATAATAAGTGTAGCTGGTCCCAAAAACCAGGTTATCAATATTAGCAGGAATAATCAATGCTTCAACTTTTGGATCAACAGCTTCGTTTGCGGAATTGGCAACGAAAAACAAATCAGAGACGTCTTCGCCTATCCATAAAAACATATCCATATCAACATCCGCACCTTCCCAAACCAGGGCGATTACTTTACCATCTTGTTGTTCAACATTGACAGTGGTCACTTTGTTGGTACCTATCGTGGCACCTGTGGCATTATCAAGGGTGATAATGATGGTTTCTGTATCTTCAAATTGAAAATCGGTTAATATCTGAACAGATATTTCGCCTTTGGTCGCACCCTGAGGAATTACAAGTTCTCCTGAGTTTTCAGTATCGATATAATAATCCCAGTATTGGGGTGGGATGGGTTGAGTTTGTGTTGCAGCAAACAGGGTGTCAAGTGCTGTACCGGTAAGCGTGTAATTCACAGTGATCGCCTGAGTTGCAGCAGTGCTTAAGTTAACCACGATGATTGCCTCGCCGTCTTCCTCGTTTACTGTTACAGTTGCTGTAGCCATTGTTACGTCAACTTGTGAATCGTTCTCCGTGATTGTAATTGTGGCTTCATCGTCATTGGTTATTTCTATATCGTCGCTGTTGACATCTTGAAGTTCAATCTCAATTGTTTCATTGCCTTCAAAAACTGCATCGTCAACAATTGTGATTTCGATGGTAGCACTTGTCTGGCCCTGTGGAATGTCAATTTCACCTTCTGTCCCAACTACGCTGTAATCAGCAGGAGATACAGCGGTTCCACCCAAAGAATACTCAACAGTAATATCTGTGGAGAATGCTTTGTCCAATACGATCTCAACCTCGGCTGTTCCACCATTTTCCGCAATTGTTACCGTTTCAGTTGCGATAGAAAGCTTTGGTTTTACAAACGGCTCGTCATCATCTTTGCACGAAGAAAGACCAAGGACAATTAGCGCGCACACCGAGCAGATCGAAAGCGTAAATTTTTGCATGACTGTATGTTTAGTATTTTAGTTTCGTAGATATAATATAATGATAAATCGCGCACCCATCTATGCCTTTTAATATTTTTTGAATATTTAGTTTATACCAAAGAAAACAAAGCTCCAACCGGTACAAGGATTGTAAAATTCATAAAGGTTGTCAGCATATTCAAAAACGTAAGTATTGTCTCCTTGTGTAAGCGCGTCAAGATAAATGTTTATATTATCTATGTTCGCCGGTGTATTTTGATTTCCAAAAATGGAAATGTCAGGTGCAAAGTTGAAAACGATGTGGTTATCCGTGAGTACCGGAGTAAACTCGCGTAACGCAAACGTGGTAGTGGCATCGGGATTTTGAATGAGAAATCCTATTGCATTGAATGGGGCGCCGCTGCCATCATTATAATTGTAATAAAGCTGCATAGCTAAAGCTCCGGAAATATCCTGCTCTATCTGTTGGATAACCCTAAAACCGTTGTTAAAAATATTTTCGTTTGGCGCCACAAAGAAATCCGACGATTGCGCAAAATTCTTTCCGCTTACGTCAAGCAGACCGGTTGAGAGAATTACTTTGTCGTTTGCCGATGTCGTTCCCGTATAAGAATGAAGTGTAATAGGATCAGCACAAATCATCAGAGAACTTTCAGTCAATGTAGAGAACTTGATGCTTCTTATGGAAATGTTATTGCTTAGAACATTGGCAGTAAAACGCTGGTCTAACACCAACGAATCTCCCTGGAATGTGTAAGGCGAACTGAAGTTTAGGTCCGCTGTAATTTGTGTGTTTATCTTGCGCGACGCCGCCGTTATATTCAGCGTCCGGGCGAAATCATCCAGAGCTAGATACAGCACCAGGTCACGATTTTCGAAAGTCAGGTTAAGAGAGGCCGTAAACTTATCGAAATCATTCGCCATAGTCGAAATATTTGTAGATACGGTCGGACCTAGCAAATTAATGTCGGTAGGTGCGGCGGGCTCAAATAATAGAATGGTGGGTGTTCCCAGATCAGTCTTACTATTAAATACCAATGCGTCGTCTGGCGTCTTATTCACAAAGTTGAACTCATACTCCGCTTGAAAACCCCCTTGCCGTTCCTCAAGCAGGAAACTGAAGAATGAATAACTTTCAATAATAAGCTCCAATCCTAATGAATTGTCTATTCGATATGTCACTGTCGCATCGAAAAATTCTCCATCATTAAAACCCACATCGCTTTTGATGTTGACTGTATTATCTTCATTAAAATTCATTAGGACGTAAAAAGAACCGGATTCGGATTCAGGGCGATATTTGATTCTCCATCCGTTGGCCGGAGCGACCAGATCCTGCTTCAGATTTGCAATGGCCTCTGCTGCTCTCTCATCAGCGGTCTTCTCAAAAATTGCTACATCATCGTCGTCTTTACACGAAGTGATTGCGATGAACAAAATCCATATGATCTGAAACGCTTTCCTCATCAGTTTAGTTGGTCTTGTACAATTGCCCTTACCTCTAACAAATCAACGCCGGTCACCTGGAGATAATGCGACAACACTGAGTTATACTTTGTTCTGAGCTTGGCCCTTCCTTCGTTCCTGGCTTCACAATCGGGGGTTGCGCAGCCAGGCTCCTCGTTGATATAGGTCTCGTAAAAGGTTGGATCGAAAAGTATAAAAGCTGCCGTCTCTGCGAAGTCTTCATTAAAATCACTGGTGGCGTAGGGAGAAACGAATCCTCTCCTAAGTGCCTCTTCGTCAGTCAAATTATACCATGAGCCCGCAGACGTATAGCCGTCGGGTGATATCTGCTGAAAGCCGGTCGGGAGATTATAACGCTGGTGAACAATGTGCGCAAACTCATGATAAATGGTGCCAAGCTGTCGTAGAATCCACGCCTGATTCTGAATATCAATTTCGTTTACTTCAGTAAGTGTAATTCGTGCGCCGGCATCCGCAAGTCCAAGGGTAACGGTTCCATCGTCGTTGAAAATCGGTGACCCGATGAAGATTACTTCTGCAGGCACATGGCGTTCGAAAAATCGTCTGCCATTTGGGACATTGATGAAAGGATCGACCCAGAATTGCGTGAGGAAGTTCAGCATCGGCTCCACCAATTCTCTCTTCACAGGAGAGACTCGTTTGTTTTGATCGATGTACCTGTCGATAAACTTATACCGCACAGCTACACCATATTTATCAACGAAATTTGTTTGAATAAAAATGTCGATCGGATCCTCCGATGGCGTTACTGTCTTTACTGGACTGGTAATGCTCTCATCATCATAACACGACGTGACAATAAAAATCAGGCACATCAATATGATTGAAACCCGTTTTTGTATCCATTGTGCCATAGTCGTTCTCATCTCGGATTTGGTTCTAAGCCTCCTACATCAATTGCTGCCTGTGGTATTTGAATAGCCTTTCTCAAGTCATCTGCTTCAAGAGTTATGAAATTGCCGTCCCCCAGCATGTGCTCGACTGGTATCGAATACCGCTTTATATCAAACCACCTCAGTCCTTCGTGAATAAACTCTTTCCTTCGTTCGTCTAATATGAATCCGAGCATTGCTAATTGACTGTTAGTAGTGCCGTAATAGGCGCGCAACAACGGTAGGGTTAGGGGAGGATTGCCCTCGTATCGTTTGCTGATGAACAATTGCATGTCGGCCATAGCAAGATCCAATTGGTTTTTCTGAGCATAACTTTCTGCCCTGCTTAAAATAACTTCATCGCCTCGGAAGGCAGAGATGATAGTATAATTAAGTCCAACGTTCGACGTGAGGCTGGATCGCTCGAAGAGAAATTCAAATTTTGCCAGACCCAACCCATTCGTTCCAAAAACATAGATTGGGTATTCGTTGCTTGTCCGAATATCCTCCACGCCCCAGGGATTGTTTTCAAAAATGAAATCGAGCAGATCTTCATCGGGCCAGTAGCCAACACTTACAACTGCATTGGTAACATTTCGGATCAATAATAAATTGCTTTGGTCATTTGGTGATGTGATCAGTCTTACGAAGTCATCAGTGTTCTCTTTTGTTGCGATGATCTCGGGAATATCTTTTATGTATTCGTCGGGATTAGTTCCCAGCATTTGAGAGCTGTACTTAATACAGTTGTCCCAATCTTCTTTGAATAAATAGAATCGTGCCGCGAAGGCAAGGGCCGCATTTCTTGTGAAGTGATATTTTCCGGAGTTGGCGTAAAAGCGGCCGTCCACGAGATCGAGACCTTCCTCAAGATCTTCTTCAATAAAGTCATACACTTCTTCAATTGAGTGACGTGTATACTGCTTTACAAATTGTTTTTCCGGTTCATTAACATAAGGTATACCCAAATCTTGCGCAGCAGTTTGTGGGTTGTAGTCCTTAGCGAAAAGGTTGACAAGCATGAAATGTCCATAAGCCCGTGTCAAGAGAGCTTCGCCTTTGATTGCCTCTCTCAGAGCCCTGTCGCCGGGTAAATTATCAATTACGGCAAGAACTTCGTTAGCGTGAGCAATCGCATCATAGGTGGTTGTCCAGAAATATGAAGGCGTGTCCTGTGAGATTGCAGTTGATTCTTCCCAGGCATAAGCTTGATTATGCTCAGGCTGTTTAAATGTTCCAGTGGTGAATACCACATTGTCGCTCATCCATTCAGTGAAATTATAACCAGCGCTGGAGTAAGCGTTCGTGAGAAGTTGTGCAGCCTTCTCCAGGGTATTTAGTTCTACCCGGTTATCTGGAGTTTCTTCCAGATACTTGTCGCACCCACCCAGTATCAGTAGCGTTGTAAGGCAAGTTGTAATGAAATACTTTCTCATCTTCTGCACGATCTAGAATCCCAAAATTATGGAAGTGGTTATCAACCTTGGCTGTGGCAATGCGACGCCTCCGGCAGAAAAAAACTCAGGGTCTTGTCCATTGAGCTTTTTGTCTGAATACAGCAGCATCAGGTTTTGTCCTTCCACGGAGAGCTGCGCATTAGTAGCGCGAATCTTCTGATACCACTTTCCCGGAAGGTTATAGCTTAGCCTGACCGATTTAAGTCTCAAGTAATCTCCGTCGGCAACCCTGACGGTACTTTTATTATAAAGGTCATAGGCGCTCAACAAATCTGGGTTACCTCCTTCAACTACCTGCTTGTCGAGTATGACAGGTACATTGGTGAAGGCTTCATCACCTGGCACAACCCATCGGTTGACGAAACTCTTCGATAAAGAATTAAAATCTGTATACCTCGGACTGAATGCATCATCAAGCCGTATTTTGTAATCGAACTTGAACGATAAAAATACATTTAAAGAGAAATTCTTGTAGTTGAAAATGTTGCTCAATCCGCCGGCACCTCTTGGCTCGGCTGGGCCTTCATACTTCAGAATGTCTGTGAGGTTTTCGCGATCCTGAAGGTCGTAGTTGTAGACAACCTCTCCGTTGCCGTCGTAATATGTGGGAATGCCGCGGTAATCCAGCCCGGCAAACTTCGTTGAAAAAAGCCCGCGTCGAGGTCCACCCAAAACTGCTGCGCCGCCCTGTACAATTGCATCTCCCAACCTTGGATTAAACTCCAGCCTCGTAATGCGGTCTCGCGAGTATCCAATATTAAAGCTTGTCAGCCATTCAAAATCCTTGCGTCTCAAGTTGACTGTGTTGATTGCAAATTCAAATCCTTCGGATCTCATATCGGCGTAATTGCCAAACTTAAATGCGTTACCACCAACACCGCTGGTCTGGAACAATCCAATCAGATCATAAGAATTGCGGACATAGTAATCGAATGTACCTGAAATGTTGTTTTCGAAGATACCAAAATCTACTCCGACATTAAATTCCTTCAGCTTTTCCCAGGTAAGGTCTGAGTTTTCAAGATCCTGGATATAAAGATAAGACTCCACATCGGTAGGCCTAAGGGTAACGTCGGAACGAAGGTTTAATAGTGCGCTTGTGTTGGGACCGAGATTAGCGGATAGCCCATACGTGGCACGGAGTTTTAATACCTCTAGCCAACTAAAATTGACAAATGATTCTCTGTCCAGGTTCCATGCGCCACTTACATTCCACGTCGGCAGATATCGAGCGGCATTGCTCTTGCCAAGACGATTCGAGCCATCGTAGCGAACTGTTCCGTTGAAAATATACTTTTCGCGGAATGAATATGCACCATTGAGAAAAAAGCCTGCGAATCGTTCACGATCTGTCGAAACTTCATAAATATTGATTCCCTGACGGTTCAGGAAATCGATCATCAATGGGTCGGTGCGCACAACGCCTCCGTTTTCATATACAACGCCAATGCCATCTGCGCGACGATTGAATCTGTTGGTGTATTTAATCTCTTGCCCTGCCAGCACCGTAATATTGTGAACGGAGTTAATGGTATGAGCCCAGTCGATGCTGTTTCGTACGTAAAAATATTTTAGCTCATCTTCGTCCACATTATTGAACCCTCCTTCAGGCAAGACAACTTTAGGAAGGGCTGTTGGATCGTTAGGATCTTTGTAAAGCAACGTGTTCGCTTGTTGAATGTACTGTGTGTCGTCCGCCCGATAGGCTTCTGCCTGATTTGATCTTTCATGAATGACATGCTCGCGCTTAGTGGTTGCATAACGGCCTTGAATTGTGCTTCTTATAGAAAGGTTATCGAGTATGTCGTAGGTTATGTCTGCTTGTGTTGAAATATCTCCGACATCTATGTTGATATAGTTCAATTCAAGTTCCTGAAGGATATTAAAAGGGGCATAGTTACGCCTGAAAAACTCCAGGTTTCCGCGGTCGTCATAAGGGCGTAATGCGCGGCTGGTATTTAGCGCATAGCTCAGGGGATTGATATCAAAATCTCTTCTATACCTACCGGTGATCGGGTCAAAGTCGCGGTTTTGTGTACCGGGTACCTGCTGATCGCGATAATTAGCGGTCAACTTCAGGTCAAGTGAAAAGTCGGGCGTAAACAAGAATGTATTTCTGGCAGTCGCAGCATATCGTTTTACGTTATCAGCAATAGTCTGACCGTTGTCGTTGAGAAAGCTAAGAGAATAATAGCTATTGTGTTTTTCTGTACCTGAAGTCAAACTTACTGAATGTTGCTGCTGCAGGGAGAAGTCATTAAACAATACATCGAACCAATCGGTGTTTGCCGTTTCGTATTTGTTTAGAAATTCTTCATTCAGCGAGCCGTTCGGTCCCCAGTCAAGCTCATGATCTGAAATTAAAGTAAACATCTTTCCCAGAGCACCATAATTCTGACCCTTAACGGAAGTAGTAATATCGACCAATCCTTTTTCGTGCATTTCGCGGTAAACAGACATTTCATCCACCGAATTCATGATATCAAACTGCGAATAGGAGGGGCGAAGGTGAAACGAGAAATTGCCTGAGTAACCAACCCGGGTTTGACCACTGCGCCCTTTCTTCGTTGTAATAACGATGACACCATTCTTCGCCCGCGTACCGTAAAGTGCGGTAGCCGAAGCGTCTTTTAGCACTTGATAGGATTGAATATCGTCAGGATTGATGCCGGCAATGGAAGAAGTGGTAAGCGTGTTAGCATTACCCGTAATTATATCATCTGCACTCACATTGTTCAGATCTTCCAGGATAACGCCGTCCACCACCATCAAAGGTTGAGTGTCGCCATTGATAGAAGTATTTCCGCGAATGCGAATCTTGGGATTTGCCCCGAAGGTACCCGTAACGTTGTCAACGGTTACTCCGGCAACCCGGCCTTCCAGCATTTGACTGGCATCCGACATCCCGGTGATTCGGAGATCAGACATTTTCAGATTTACAGAAGACCCTGTGAAAAGCTTTTTTTCAACTTCCTGGAACCCGGTAATGACCACCTCCTCTAGTTCGGTGGCATCTGTTTCCAGCCTGACATTTATTGTGCTGCGCTGACCAACAACAACTTCCTGGGTGACAAAACCTATAAAGGAGAAGACCAGGGTATCGGAGGGGCTACGGGTGGCCAATTCATAATTTCCGGTAACCGTGGTAATGGTACCTAGCCCGGTTCCTTTGATTTGGATGTTTACCCCTGGAAGTTCCGAACCGTCCTTGGCTGAAACCACTTTCCCTGAAACTCTGAGATCCTGGGCCGAGATATATAGCAGACTTCCAAAATAAAGGACTATCCCCGAGAGTAAAAATTTCTTCATCGTAGCTTAGTTGAGCTAATAACCATCTTTTTGGGTTAACCCCATCTCTCCACCGTACATTACAGTCCGCTTTTGCTCTTAATTAACAGCTAATTCCGGGTGGCTCAAAGCCCGGAAACACTGAATGAATAAAGAAAATGAATAGGATAGCTTTAGTAAATTCTATTCATAGGCTATGCGTGTACATTGTCTAAAATTAAATATTTAACAAGAAAGAACAAGTACAGTTACCAATTTAGGATTATCAAAAATTTAATCCTTTTCAACATCCAAATCCCTTTACCTTAGTCAAATGAACGTCGCCAGCCTTGTTTTAATATAAGGCCGGTAGGAATTCAGTAACACTTTTGGTTCTGCTCGAATGCAGCTACGGACACGTTATACCAGGTTAATCATTTGCCGCAGGTGGGCTGCCGTTGGCAACTTTCCAAAACCGGCGCCAAGGTTATCGACCATATGGTGCGGCTTGGAGGTACCGGGTATGACGCAGGTGACGGCCTCCTGCGCCAGGATGAATTTAAGAAAGAATTGTCCCCAGCTTTTGCAATCGAACTCGGAAGCCCATCCCGGTAGCGTTTTGCCTTTGACGCGATTGAATAATTGGCCCGATTCAAAGGGCTGGTTAATAATCACAGCAACGTTCTTTTCTTGTGCAAGTGGAAACAACCTCTCCTCAGCTTTGCGACTTAACATCGAATAGTTTATTTGCAGGAAATCAATGTTGTTGGTTTTCAGAATTTGTTCAAGAGAAGAAAAAGCACTCTCCGTATAGTGAGTGATTCCCAAATACCGAATCTTTCCCTGTTCCTTCCAGTCGCGCAAAGTCTTAAGGTGAGTTTGCCAATCGACCAGGTTATGAATTTGCATCAGATCAATCTTCGTGCGCTTCAATAGCGCCATCGATCTATTCATCTGCTGGATGCCTTCGCTTTCACCATTTGTCCAAACTTTGGTTGCAATGAATAGTTTTTGATTTAGACCTAATTCAGCTGATAGATCGCCTACTACCTGCTCGGAGCTCCCATACATCGGTGAACTGTCGACGACGGTACCGCCTTTCGCCACGAGGTTCTTTAGGACATCTTTTAAAGGTGCGCGTTCTTCCGCGCTGGTGCCAGCATCAAAGGTTTGCCAGGTTCCTAGTCCGACAACCGGCAACTTTTCATTGGAGGAAGGGATTGCCCTTTTGCGGATGGATTCGTCCATATATAATGCACCTGTGGTGAAGGGTAGTAAACCTAAGGCAGATAACGAATAGAGACAAGATCGCCGGTTCATAGCGTGAAGTTAAGGATATTCTGCTTTGTCGTGTCTTCCAGATAATAGGGGACAAGGTATAGGGTATAGGGTATAAGGTCGACATCAAACTATTAAAATCATTATTCATGGTGTGTTCACCTTAATACCATATACCTTATATCTCCCCTTGAGTTTGTTTCGGAAAGACCAGGTAAAACGATGTACCTCATTCAGAATTTTAATTCAATGAATACAAATCCATTATTGAACAGCAGAACTATTTTTTCTTTCTTGCTAGTATGTTGTCGATAAAGTCCGTTATAAACCGTTATGCCTGCGTAATTTTAATTATAATTCAATCATCGGCTATTGCACAATTAGCTGGCGACCGTGAAGTGGGCGGAGCCAAGGACTTTTCTGCCGTTGACGCATATTTTGTCCTGAGCGAGAGATTGCAAAAAAAGCTTGAGCCAACCAATCTTGAATGGAAAGGTTTTTTTAAGTCGCCAATAAACTTGATGATGATTTCATCAGGAGTACTTGATACGGCCGAGTTCAAGCAGGACCTTCGAAAAGTCTACTCGAAAAGTGGATACCATCTTGACCGAAATGATGCCCACCTGGAACATCACATGAAGTACAAGGTGAATGAGAAGAAATTAAAAGACCATATCCTGTTCCTGAAATCTTCAAATCTCAACGATAGTATTTTGAAATATTTAAGGCCGTTTCTACCAGATCGACTTTGGACAATCCAAAAAATTCCTAAGCAGTATTATATCTTTTATGGGAGCGAGGAGGCAACAGGTGCACCAGGAATGGTCATCTGTGATCTACACCTATCATCAATAGTGGAAAATATCGACTCGGTTTGCTTTCAGCACATGAAACTTTTCATTCAATAGTAACCGCGGCATTTTCTGACCTTATAAAAACTCCAGAGGGCAATTATGATCCAAACATGGATCTGCTTTATTTCCTTTCCAATATTTCGCAAGAAGGCATTGCTGACCTTATTGATAAACCACTTCTTTCAAAAAAAGAATCACCCTTAAAAGTGGAGGTGGCAAAGTTAAGGGAGAATGAGGTTCAGAAAACTATCAACTCTATTACCAAGCTTGATAGTCTTTTGGAAATGGCTAATGGGAATTTTGCTTTAGATTTTTACTCTTTGAATAGCGATTACAGCCATAGTGGAGGTCACATTCCTGGAAGATTAATGGCTCAGTTAATACAGGACAGTGGATTGTTACCACAGTTTTTACCTTATATTGCCGACCCTATTCGTTTTCTTGAGTTGTATAATGAAGCTCTTGTTAAAACTAAAAGTAACCTGCCTGGGTTCTCGAAGAGAACGATGGAATATTTGAATGATTTGAAGCAAAAGTACTATGCGCCGAAGTGAAAATAGAAAGAAGAGTTGCTACTCCTATTCCCTGTCTTAGAGAATCTCTGTAGGAAATAATCTCTATTCCGGAAACACCAAATAAAACGATGTTCCCTCGTTTAGAATCGAATCAACTTTAATTCTCCCGCCGTGCAAACTCATAATTTGTTTGGAAAGACTTAGGCCAATTCCTGATCCATCCTTCTTTGTTGAGAAAAAAGGAACGAAGATTTCTTTAAGCTCTTTTTCAGGTATACCCTTACCGTTGTCCGTTACTTCTATAATAATCATTTTTTCGTCCCTATATGCCTTGACTTCAATATGCTTTTCTGATTTACCTTCCACGGCATGGATACTATTTCGGATAAGATTTATCAGTACCTGTTCGACCAGCATGGGGTCTATTTTTATGTCCAGTGTATCATCCTCAATATCCAGGGAAAGCACAATGTTGTTGCGCCCAATTTCCTCTCGCATCAGATTTTCGATATTCACTAAGAAATTTTGAACACCAACGGGTTGGATAACAGGTTTCGGTACTCTTGTAAGTCGCCTGTAGTTTTCTACAAAGTCAATCAGCCGCTCGCTTCTCTTTTGAATGGTGTTCAGCGAAAACCGAATGTCTTCCACCACATCTTCACCAATGGCATCCGCAGGTTTATTGCTTAACATAGTTTGCATGGTTTCACTAAGAGATGCAATTGGAGTAACAGAGTTCATGATCTCGTGCGTAAGGATGCGTATCAGTTTGTGCCATGCTTCAATCTCTTTCTGTTCGATTTCAGAGTTAATATCCTGCAGGGTAATGAGCCGATATGATTTGTCAATCATCAATAAATAACTGACTTCCACAGAAAGGATTCTGGTACCGCTGGCTGTTTTAATTTCCATTAGCCGTCTGCCATCTTCCATTAGGTGACGGGCAACGGAGGGATTCATTTGTTCCAATATTTTCCAGTTTCTAACACCTTTGACCCCGATAATTTTCTCTGCCACTGGATTGAACAGCGTAATATCGTCGTCCATTATTGAAATGATGCCGACCTGGATTTGGTCTACGAGCCGGTGTAGGAATTGGTATTGTGCTTCCTTTTCAATTTTAACATCGCGATAAGATTGAATAATGTCGCTCATCGCTGACTGAAGTTCCCGAAAGCTTTTTCCCAAAGAAGGTTGATTAAATGTTACCGAAAAATCAGAGTGCTTGACTGCCATAAAGAGCCTTGCCAATTCCCTGTTTGTGTGATCGATAAAATGAATCAATTCCCAAACCTGCAATACCAGGACCAAGGCCAGAATTATCTGATTAAAAAAGAGTTGCATGTCACCGAATATCCACGATAGCACCAATACATTAGCTACGATGAGGATTATTCGTATGATGGCGAGTATTGAGAAGCGTCTCATTCTTTGGGGAAGTTATTCGTTATTAGTTATCCGTTAATCGTGGGTTCACCGGTGCTTAGCGGGTTTTGCTTTGTAATTTAGGAACGAAGTTACTCAGAAGGGGAAAAAGGAATAAGGAATAGGGGCGCCCTGAATAAAATACGGCTCGAGCATCCTATTAA
>JAEZBX010000070.1 GCA_023412765.1 Bacteroidota bacterium | reverse complement strand
AGCCCGGGTTCCACCCGGCTGCACCCGGGGCTATTCACATTCAAGTACCTTCGGACTTGTTCGTACGTTGAAATAATTGCGTATAACGTTTCCGTTGTTGTCTGTTTAAGGTTTGTTGCAGGATGCTATTCCGCAGGAGCATTATGATCGAGGCCTTTGTTCAACCCCTTCGGGGTTGAGTTTGGGGATTGCCGTTCTACCCCGGTACAGCCCGGGTTCCACCCGGCTGCACCCGGGGCTATTCACATCCAAGTACCTTCGGACTTGTTCGTACGTTGAAATAATTGCGTATAACGTTTCCGTTGTTGTCTGTTTTAGGTTTGTTGCAGGATGCTATTCCGCAGGAGCATTATGATCGAGGCCTTTGTTCAACCCCTTCAGGGTGGAGTTGGGGATTGCCGTTCTACCCCGGGTACAGCCCGGGTTCCACCCGGCTGCACCCGGGGCTATTCACATTCAAGTACCTTCGGACTTGTTCGTACGTTGAAATGATTGCGTATAACGTTTCCGTTGTTGTCTGTTTTGGGTTTGTTGCAGGATGCTATTCCGCAGGAGCATTATGATTGAGGCCTTTGTTCAACCCCTTCAGGGTTGAGTTGGGGATTGCTGTGTCTCCAATCAGTAGCATAGGGTTAATCAATTAAGCGTGCAAACCTAGCAATACAAAATTGAACGCTGTGTTCGTTACGGGAAGCTATTGCCGGAGAACTGGGTACATAATCATATCTGGGCACAATCAAAGAATCCCGAAGGGCATTCAATGTGAATAGCCCCGGGTGACGCTGGGTGAAACCCAGAGGCGTTACCCGGGGTTCACGGGTTAGACGGTCCCAACCCCGAAGGGGTTGAACAAATCAGTGGTAGCTTATCGCGTTGAAGTATTATGGATTCCTGAACTCAAATGTTTCATATTCGGATCGCGCCTAAGGCGACTAGCACATGGGAATACCGTTGTGTTTCTGAAGTTATTTAATAGTTTGCCGATTCATTTAGCGATCTATTCTGTTTATGGGTATGCTTCGCAATTTTTTTGAACTACAATAAAAGAATCCCGAAGGGCATTCAATGTGAATAGCCCCGGGTGACGCTGGGTGAAACCCAGAAGCGTTACCCGGGGTTCACGGGGTTCGACGGTCCCAACCCCGAAGGGGTTGAACGAATCAGTGGCAACTTCTCGCGTTGTAGTATTATGGATTCTTGAACCCAAATGTTTCATATTCGGATCGCGCCTAAGGCAACTAGCACATGGGAATACCGTTGTGTTTCTGAAATTATTTAATAGTTTGACGATTCTTTTAGCGATCTATTCTATTTATGGGTATGCTTCGCAATTTTTTTGAACTACAATAAAAGAATCCCGAAGGGCATTCAATGTGAATAGCCCCGGGTGACGCTGGGTGAAACCCAGAAGCGTTACCCGGGGTTCACGTGGTTCGACGGTCCCAACCCCGAAAGGGGTTCTCAGGTGCATGAGGCTGAAACTTACCTTAAAAAATTACATGTAACAGATACCCACTCTTCACCTTATCCATCATTTTGCAGTGGCATCCAATTAAGTATTACATTTGCGGTACATGCGGTCCGTTGCGTCAATATTGGCAATCTATTTAATGTGGTTATGTTGTATACCATGTGTGGAAGACACCTGTTCAAATCACAATAGTGAAATAAACATTTCCCAGACAACCCACGCACACAACCAAGACGCCGATTCATGCACCCCTTTCTGCATCGACAACTGTTGTACACCCCACGTTATCCTTCAGGAAGCATCTGATCTCATTCCGTCCAGGATCAAATATTTTTCCAGGATGACGTTCCAAAATACCGTCAGACATTATCTTTCTATACCTTCTTCCGTCTGGCAGCCTCCTAAGAACGCCTAGTAACTCTATACAATTCAGTCTTTTACTTCATCATTCATATTTAGTTTAATTCAATGCGATTAACATTGTCGGTAATCTGCGTACTTATCTTTTATGGCTATGGTTTTGCCCAGAGCTCATTAACCGCTATTGTCAAAGATTCTGAAACAGGCGAACCATTGGTGGGTGCCACCGCTGTCGTTAAGGGAACTTCTATCGGAGCAAGCTCCGACCATGATGGACGTATTCATCTTAACAACGTTCCGGGTGGTGAACAAACCATAGAATTTTCTTTTGTGGGATATCACTCAAAACTATTCAAATTGAAACATCCCAATTCAGAAGAACCTTTAATCATTTTACTTGAAACGGATGACGAGGAATTGGAAGAAATTGTCATTACCTCCACCCGCAGCAGTAGGACGATCGCCGATATCCCTACACGAGTGGAATTTATCGCTGGTGAGGAACTTGATGAAAAAGCCAATATGAAACCTGGTGATATCCGGATGCTATTGTATGAAAGCACCGGAATTCAAACTCAACAAACCTCACCAACATCAGCAAATGCGTCAATTCGAATTCAAGGTCTTGATGGACGCTATACTCAAATTCTTAAAGATGGATTTCCATTGTATGCGGGTTTCTCCGGCGGACTTGGTCTCCTGCAAACGCCTCCTCTTGATCTTAAGCAAGTCGAAGTAATCAAGGGATCTTCTTCAACACTCTATGGTGGCGGTGCAATTGCAGGCATGGTCAATCTTATCAGCAAGACGCCTTCGGAAGACAACGAGCTAAAATTCTTTATAAACGGAACCAGCGCAAAAGGCTTGGACCTAAGCGGGTACTATGGTAAGAAATTCAATAATGTCGGAATAACATTATTTGCATCGCGAAATTCAAGCGAGCCTTATGATCCGGCTAACATTGATTTAACAGCTATTCCAAAATTTGAACGCTACTCATTTAATCCAAAAATTTTTATCGATTTCAATGAAAGGACTAGCCTAATGGTTGGGGCAAATTTAACAGCCGAAGATAGAATTGGTGGTGATATTAAGTTTATCGAGGGTAGGGGGGATGCTGTCCACCGTTATTTTGAAAACAATGAATCGAAGCGTTACTCCACGCAAGTTTCGTTGTCGCATAAAACGGAGTCAGGTTCTCTCAATTTTAAAAATAGTCTGAACTATTTTGACCGACTTTTACAGCTTCCTGGCTATGACTTTGATGGGGTGCAAAAAAGCACTTTCACTGAATTTAATCTTACAACCGAAAATGAAAAATCTGAATGGATACTTGGACTAAATTTATGGACCGACAATTTTTCGGAGACAAGAACAACAGCCACTCCGTTGAGAAATTATGATCAGGTTACCGTTGGAGCCTTTGTGCAAAACAGCTTCACTTTTTCTGAAAAAATAATACTTGAATCGGGCCTTAGAGGCGACTACGTTGTTGACTACGGATTTGTATTCCTTCCACGTGTGTCTTTGTTGTTCAGAAGTAGTGAACATTTCAGTTCAAGACTTGGAGGTGGATTCGGCTATAAAGCGCCGACGATATTTACTGAGGAAAGCGAAAGACGTCAATTTCAAAATATTTTACCTGTCTCCGCCGATCGTAACAAATTAGAAAGAAGTTATGGAGGTAACTGGGATCTGAATTATCGAACTACGCTCGGGGCAATTGAGTTAAGCATCAATCATTTATTTTTCTACACCCACCTTAGCGATCCGTTAGCCTTGTCGGCCGTAAACACAACAATTTACGAGCTTGTCAACCTGGATGGTTTTATGGACAGCAGAGGAACGGAAACAAATGTGAAGGCAGAATTCGGCCACTTTAAACTATTTCTTGGGTATACATTTACAGACACACAAATTCATTCTGACGGAACGACTATGCAGAATCCGCTAACATCAAAACATCGTCTGAACAATGTATTGATGTATGAGGTTGAGGAAAAATGGAAAGTCGGCTTGGAGGCTTACTACTTCAGCAAACAACGGCTGACGGATAGTGCTTATGGTAAAGATTATTGGGTCTGCGGATTTATGGTCGAACGACTGTGGGAAAAATTTTCGCTGTTTATAAACTTTGAAAATTTTCTCGATGCTCGCCAAACCCGATTTGATACCATTTATACCGGATCAATAACCAACCCGGTCTTTCGGGACATTTATGCACCTGTCGATGGTTTTGTGATCAATGGTGGTTTGAAATTGTCTTTTTGATTTGCATTACATTGGCTTATACCCCGACCGTTAGCATCTATAGATAAGTATGCCCGGCTTTCTCGATTCGTTTCGTCTTGGTCTTTTAAACAAAGTAAAGTTGGACTTTTAAACAAAGTTGCGCCTTTGGTCTGTCCATACTTTTGTTTCAACAAATCGAAACAAAAATGGAAATGACACAAAAGCTCAACAATTTTAACGGACAGCGACAAATTGCACTTGGATCAGGATTCAATTCAAGATCAACCGCCAATGAGGTTATTAGGGGAATTAATCTCGAAGGAAAAATAGCAATTGTTACCGGAGGAAACACTGGCATCGGATTGGAAACAGCAAAGGTATTTGCAGCGGCGGGTGCAAAGGTTATTGTGGTCGCACGGGATATTGAGAAAGCAAAAAGAAATTTACAAGGCATCCCCAACGAGTTGGAGCATCTGGATTTAATTGATCCCCTTTCTATTGATGCGTTTGCTGAGAAGTTTCTCGCATCCGGTCGGCCTGTCCACTTGCTGATCAATAATGCTGGCATAATGTGGGTACCACTGCGAAGAGATGTGCGTGGAATTGAATCTCAGCTATCTGTTAATTACCTGGCACAATTTCACCTCGTTGCAAGGTTATGGCCGGCATTAAAGCTCGCCAATGGCGCAAGGGTTGTCAATGTCTCCTCGCAAGGCCATCAGTTTGCGTCTTTCAACTTTGATGACCATAATTTTCTTCACCGTTCCTATGAAACGCTCCATGCCTATGGACAATCGAAAACAGCCTGTAATCTTTTTACAGTTCTGTTGGATAGCATTGCCAAAGAATACAATGTAAGAGCTTATTCCTTGCATCCCGGGTCTATCAATGGAACTGAATTGGCAAGGGAGGCGTCATTGGAGCTATTTCAAAAGATGGGTTTTTTTGATGCAGCTGGAAATATTTTGCCTGAGGTTTTGGCATCATTAAAAACAATTCCCCAGGGGGCAGCAACGAGTGTCTGGTGCGCTACTTCTCCTTTGCTTGACAACATCGGAGGCGTCTACTGCGAGGATGCAGATGTTGCCAAAGTAACCGATACTCCTGGTACCAGTGGTGTAATGCCATACTCATTGGACGAATCCAGCGCAAAACAACTATGGAGCCTTAGTGAGGAGATGACAGGGGTGAGGTTCAAATTCACCTGATGCAAACGGATAATGATTGATTCCGTTAAGTGAACTTGCGAAGTAAGAATAAGGTACTTGCAAAACATAAGTCTGACAAATGCAGGGTCACAACGCTCACAAAAAGACGCACGACGTACACAACGATATGCCATATTGCACTTTGTAACTCTGTTTGTCATCTGGTTTATGTAATAGCTGACCCATCAAAGGCGCCTCCTTATACCTTTATACCTTATACCTTTTATCAAAACTTAACAAGGCACGATTAACTTGTTTGTACCTTACGCATCTGAATAACTTATCAATGCAATAAGCGATGGATCACATCTCTAAATATCTCACTCCTGAAATCAAACTTTCCAATTACGACGACAATTTTTTCAAGTCGGAGGTAGTCTTCGATCATCATATGTTAGTTTGGTTTATTTCAGGCGAGACAAGAATTATTCAGTGTGACGAATCGCATACTTTTAAGACAGGCGACATTTTTTTAATACCCAGAAACAAACCAGCTACTATCATCAATTGGCCTCGGTATGGTCAGCCACATAAAACGGTAGTGATGCTGCTGACAGCAAAATTTTTAAAGGAATTTTTTCACGGAAATAATTCAACGATGAAAGTTGGAACAATGGCTGGCATCCGCCGGTATAGCAACCATCCGCTCTTGAGCAGTTGCCTTGCATCGCTCGTTCCATATTTTGAACTAAGTGCACCGTTTCCGGAAAAACTTGCATCATTAAAGATGATGGAGGCAGTGAATATTATCAGAACGATCGATCCAACGGTCGACAGCATTTTAGCAAATTTTGAAGATCCGCATAAGGTAGAGCTAGTAAGCTTCATGGAAAAAAATTATATGTTTAATATGCCTTTGGAAAAATTCAGCTACCTCACGGGAAGAAGTCTCACATCCTTTAAACGTGATTTTAGAAAGGCCTTTAACACAACACCCCAGAAATGGCTTACTCAAAAAAGGTTGGAGTTAGCCCATTACCAGCTGGCAGAGATGAGGAGAAGGCCGGTCGAGGTCTGCTATGAGATCGGCTTTGAAAACTTGTCTCACTTTTCTTACGCCTTCAAGAAACATTTTGGCTACTCGCCGACTAATCTGAAACAGGACTAAGTCGGCGCATGAGAGAATTTCAATATACAACGCTTGCACACCGTTACACGGCCAGATTCCCAACATTAACTTATGTTGGTACTCAAGTCAATTTCTGGATACTGGTTAACATTCTGCTCGCGGTTATATTGCACTTAAATGCAGGCATCATAGGGTATGCAGTAACGCCGGACGTCGGTAATTTCAGAACTACACTATTGATCGCCGTTGTGACGGGTGTTTTATATGGTATTGGCCTCGGATTGCCTGCTTACTATCTTGACAGAAAATTTTTCAAAAAAGTATCCCTTGGGAAAATATTGGTGTTCAAAGCACTTATATCTATAACGCTTCTTGCGATCCTGCTGACGCTGTTTCGTTTTGTATTATTCGACATTTGGATATCACCCTCATTAAGTGTAGCAGGGATTACATTAAATGAGAAGTCGTGGAATTCTCTCTTTCATTTGCTGCTGATATATTACTTTTTTATGAGCCTTGTGATCGGCTTTATTAATCAGGTCAATAAGAAGTATGGACCGGGGGTACTGTTGCCATTGCTGTTAGGTCGATACCGCGATCCTAAAGAAGAGGAAAGAATTTTTATGTTTATGGATCTGAAGTCCTCGACATCAATTGCCGAACAGTTGGGGCATTTGAAATACAGTTCTTTCATCCGCGATTGTTTCTCGGATATTAATGAAGTTCTCTATCCATTTTACGCGCAGGTCTACCAATATGTCGGAGACGAAATTGTAGTAACATGGCCAGAATCTGAGGGGATTAGAAATCAGGCCTGTATTAGATTCTATTTTGCTGTTAAAAAGCAGTTTCAGGATCGGGTGGCATACTACCATTCACATTATGGAACGCTCCCAGTTTTTAAGGCTGGTCTTCATATGGGCAAAGTAACAGTCGTAGAGATTGGTGAAGTGAAGAAAGACATTGCTTATCATGGTGATACATTAAATACAACGGCCAGGATACAGAGAGTTTGTAATGAGTTTAACAGGGATTTTTTGGTTTCCGAACATTTGATAAAGAAGCTTCAGCTGGATGGAAATATCCAATGCGAGAATTTGGGTAGCGTTCTTTTAAAAGGCAAGAAAGAGCAGATAGGGATAGTGAGTCTGGCATGAATATATTTTTCTTGAGAATCAGGAATTGCGTTTCGCGTTTTGGCCTACATTACTCATTCCTGATTGTATCAATCGGGTTCATCTTTGCCACGGCAAGCAATTTCTGAGCGATAGTGAGAAAAGAAGCAATAAACATCAACGTGATGGCTATTACGAAAGTCGATGCGTTTAATGCCTGGTAATATTTCCAAATGCTGCCCATAATAATATTGCACCAATTATAGCTCGCCAAGGAGCCTAACATAGACGCAACGGAAAGAATAATCAGGAATTCTTTATTCAACACCTTTGTAATATTGAGAACTGAGGCGCCTACGATCTTGCGAACTCCGATTTCTTTCATTCGTCGAATAATATTCAGGGAGAACAATGCATACAAACCGGTGATGGAAAGCATCAACGCCACCAATCCGAGAAACGCATAGCCATAAACAATACTCATGTTGAGTGCACTTACTACAGTCATGGCCGAACTCAGCATATAGCCATTGTATAATCGGTTTGGAAATATTTTTTTCCATTCGTCCTGCATGATTGTATTTAGGGAAGCGACTTTTTCGGCATCTGCGCTGACTACAATCTGATTATATTGTTCGGGGCCAACATATCGGATCATCATCGGTTCCATTTCCTTCCAAAGACCGTTAGTGTATACGTTGTTGACTACGCCAACCACATAAAGTCTTGCTGAATCTTTCCAAAGTATATCTTTCCCCAGCGGATTGTCCCATTCAAAAAGGTCGGCCATCTTTTGGGTTATTATAACTGACTCGGTTTTGTCTGTTTGAGAATCCCTTATAAAATCCCTACCCGAAATAAGTTGCAGCCCCATTGTTTTCAAATAGTCGTCACCAACTTCTATTATGTCAACTTCGGCTGCTGATGAGCGATACTTCACAGGTTGATGGAGACGATTGGAGAAAATGCCACTATTTGCACCCGCTATGGACCTAATCTCAGGATGTGCTTCAAGTGCATTTTTGTAGGCGTCAAATTCTTCTTGGTTGTCAACCCACGCAATGATTGATCCCTGTGCGTCAAATCCCAGGTCATATTCTTTTTGGTAGTTAGCGTTTTGCATGAAGGCTATTGCACTCACAATCGCGACTAAAGAAATGGTGAACTGCAATCCAAGGAGTGTCCTGGTAAAATAATTTGTTCCACCTAATTTTAATTTTCCCTTTAGGATTGCACCAGGTTTAAAACTGCTGATGTAGAACGCCGGGTAGCTTCCAGCCAAAATGCCAGTAAAGAGTAGAATGCCTGTGAGGAAAATAAAGAACCGCGTTCCAAAATAGTTGGGCTCAAGGTGGATATTGTTATTGGTCATTATATTCCAACCCTCCACCATGAAATCAGAAATAGCCATACCTACTGCCAGTGCGAATAAACAAATCACGGTGGTCTCTCCAATGAACTGAAGGATGAGTTGAATGCGCAAGCTACCCATAACCTTGCGGACACCAATCTCTTTTAGTCGGCCAGAGGATATTGCGATTGCTGTGTTGGTTAGATTAAAACACGCAATAAGCAGGATAAGTATGCTCATGATCACAGAACCCAGGACAGCCGACGCTGGAGGTGCCGCCCAAGTTGCTGTTTCTGTTCCTGCATCCCTGTCTTGATGTGCCAGGGTCGAAAACTTATCAAGCGTGAATTCTGAAATTTGAAAATCGTCTCGGGCTTCGTTGCTGTTGACCGTATAGGTCTGTAGTTGTTTATGTATACTGGACAAACGGGAAGGATCTTTTACCTGTAAGAATAGCGTGGTGTTTAATTTCCAGGCGGAGGATAGGGATTGCTTGAATTCGTTTTGGAATTCGTCCACGTGCACGTAGGCGGAACCGTTAGGCTTATACAGGCTTGAATTCATCACCTGATCCCGGAAGATGCCATCAATCCTTAATTCTTTTGATTCCTTTCCGTAAATCTGTGTCACTGTCCTTCCAAGCGCTTCTTCCGGAGTTCGGAACAAACGAATGGCCAGGGATTCACTGATATACACAGCAGACTTCGTCAATACGCTACCATTCTTATAAATGAAATCAAAGGTGAACATATCGAAGAACTCTGGGTCAACGTACGATAGGTTTGCAGCAAAAAGATCATCATCACGCTTAAAGTTTGAATAGGAGGGCACGAGCGGCGATGACCGATCAACTTCCTGAATACTTTTATTTATAATTTCTGCCAACGGAAGCGGAGCCAATCCTAGGCGCGTAAATTTTTTTTCGAATTCACGAAGGGTACTAATGCGGTAAACGGTGTTACGATTTTTGTGATTTGCATCAAATGTGGAATCGTATTCATACGCCAGGTAGCTTACAATACAAATTGCAATGGCAACACCCAGGCCCAGCACGTTGGTGATGATAAAGAACTTATTCTTCATCATGCTCCGGAAAGTGATTAACAGGTAGCTTAAGATCATCCCACGGTCATTGCTATAAGTGTACCAATTGATTTACTTGCTAATATACTTCCTTTTGCAATCCCACTGAGATAAGTTTGTCCGCGTTTGAACGTATATGTGCCAGTTATGAACGCTTACGAATTTTCCTCACTGCTCACTTATTTGCCCCTTAAATTGTCGCATATTACCCGTAAGCCGTACGAAATTCTTGCTGAACTTTGTATCAAGCAAAAAGCGAATGAAGATGAATACTTTAATGATAGCCAGAGTCTGGATTGCCATTTTCGCAATGGCGCGGATAACCATGGTGTGGTTAGCCATCGTATTGGTGTCATGCCAGCCACAGGGTAAATCAGAGCAGGGACCATCCGTTGAATCTGAAGACTCCGTTGTAAACCAAAGTATAGAGCCGGCCGAAAGCAGCTTTGCAGATGTCAACGGATTAAGAATGTACTATGAGGTGTACCGACCCAACGGTAACGCTGAACGCAGAACACCTATCGTTTTACTGCACGGTTCCTTTATGAATATTCCGCTGAATTGGTCCCATTTCATCCCGCTGCTGGCTAAAGACAGGAATGTAATTGTTGCTGAAATGCAAGGTCACGGTCGAACAAAGGACATTTCTCGCGAACTAAGTTATGAAGTTATGGCGGACGACGTATCTGGCTTGCTTAACCACCTTAAGGTGGATAGCGCGGACGTATTGGGGTACAGCATGGGAGGTGGCGTAGCGTTTCAGGTCGCAGTGCGGCATCCTCAACAAGTTCGCAGGCTCGTGGTGCTATCGGGTACTTATGCGCATGATGGTTGGTGGCCGGACGTAGAGGCCAGTTTTGGTACTTTCACTCCCGAGATGTTTGAAGGTACTCGGATACGAAAGCAATACGATAGCCTCGGAAATGATCCTGCCAGGTTTGGGGAATTCGTGAGAAAGGTTATTAGTATAGACCTGAAACCATATGATTGGACCAGGGAGGTAAAAAAGATAGAGGTTCCAATATTTATGGCGATAGGTGACGCCGATGGTGTTCGATATGAGCATGCACTTGAGTTATTCCGAGCAAAAGGCGGTGGAAAAATGGGCGATGTACATGGGCTGCCTAAGTCCCGTTTGGCCATCCTACCGGGAACAACTCATATTGGTATGATGCAACGAACGGACTGGCTAATACCCATGATCACCGATTTTCTGGATTCGGATCTCAATGCACCGCCACCGACATTTTAGAAAGGCAAACTGGGTGAAGCCTGTTGCATGAATTGTGGACAAACCTTCTGGAGAAAGTTTGTCCATGCCGCCGCCCCGACCTCAAAGGAGATTTTTTGGAGCTGTACTGTGTCTTATATCATTCGATCAAAGTTTCCAGGACAAATCCAGTGAAATCATTAAGGAGCGAATAGGAATTATTTCTACGGGTTGCTGAAACACGCATGGTGACCAATGCAACACTACTGTGACGCAACAGGAATATTCACCTGATACCACCGGTAATCATATCCCGCGAGCTCCATTTCATCAGCAAGTGGTTCGAATGCAGAACTATCATCTAGCAAATTTTTTACTTCATATTCTTTCAGCTCACTATTCACATTTATACGTTCTGGCTCTGAACTGAAATTATGAATGATCAACAAATGCTTCCCGTTCCACTGGTATTTTATCGCCAATACTTTATTGGATGGTGTTGGAACAATTTCCCAGTCCCCATACGATATTTCCGGGCAACTTTTTCTTAATCTAACCATGCGCATGGTCCATGCGAGCAAAGAATTTTCCTGCAACAATTGTCTTTCTACATTGACATTTTTGTAATCAAAGGGAGGGCTTTCAATTACCGGACGTACTGCAGCCTTGGCTGATGTAAACCCGGCATTAGGATCATCACTCCATTGCATTGGCGTTCTCACGGAAAGTCTCTCTTTCAACTTAAGATTATCGCCCATTCCGATTTCATCGCCATAGCGAAGTACAGGTGTGCTGGGTAGAGCCATTAATACGCTATACGCAAGCTCCAGCTGCTTTCTGTTGTTCTTCATCATCGGTGCCAACCTTCTACGGATCCCTCGATCATAGAGCTGCATATTTTTTTCCGGACCGAAGACTTTGTAAACTTTATCTCTTTCATTTTTTGACAGGCGTCCTAAGTCAACCTCGTCGTGGTTTCGAAGGAACTGACCCCATTCGGCGTCTTTGGGCATTTCCTTCGTTTTATTGAGCGCTTCGACGAGTGGTTTAACTTCGCCTGTGGCAAGTGCGTAAAAAAGATGTTGATTGACAAAGAAATTGAACATCATTGGCATTCCTTCTCCGTTCTCTCCGAAAAAATTCTTGTTTTCATCTGGTAAAACGTTTGCTTCTCCCAGTATAACTGCTTCTTTGTCGATGCTGTCTACGTAATTGCGCATCTCAGCCAATAGGTCGTACTGGAGATCAAATTTTTCTCCCGTCTTCTGTGGAACCTCTATAAAAAATGGTACTGCATCCACTCGGAATCCGTCAATCCCTTGTTCCATCCAGAATTTGATGATCTTTCTAATTTCCTTCTGTACTTCAGTGTTCTGTACATTTAAATCAGGTTGGAATTTGTAAAAGCGATGGTAATAGTATTTTCCTGAAACACTATCCTTTGTCCAGATTGCATCTTGAACACCTGGAAAGACCATTCCCTTGTCATAATTTTTCGGGCGATCGTCGCTCCAGACATACCAGTCGTGGTATTTTGATCGTTCGTCTTTTCTTGCATCACTGAACCATTGATGTTCATCAGAAGTATGATTCACCACAAGATCCATGATGACTTTAAGGTCTGCTTCAGCTGTTTTCTTAACAAAAGCGTCAAACTGTTCCATGCCGCCCAGGCGAGGGTCTACAGTATAATAGTCACTTATATCATAGCCATCATCGCGGTTTGGTGTAGGTTGAAACGGCGCGAGCCAGATTGCATCTACGCCGAGGGAATCGATGTAACCAATTCGCGATATAAGGCCGTTGAAATCTCCAATACCATCTCCGTCACTGTCTTTAAATACTTCAACATCCAGCGTATAAATAACCGCATGCTTGTACCATAGCTCATCCGTTGAATCTGTAGATACCATCTGGGCTGAGTCAATTTCATCCGACTTTTGATTGCTAC
>JAEZBX010000329.1 GCA_023412765.1 Bacteroidota bacterium | reverse complement strand
TGCATGTGGTTGAAGGCTACAACCACAGTGAAATTGCAGAGATGTTGAACATCGCCGAGGGCAGTTCAAAATCTCAGCTCTCAAAAGCGAAAGCTTACCTGAAGAAACTTATTGATGACCGATTAATATCAGCAGCATGAAGGACAAAGATTTTGATGACATCGGAAAACGTCTTTATGACCTGGAAGCAGATCCACCTAAGAACGGTTGGAAGAAGATCGCTCCAGCTATCAATTCATCCAGCGGAAAGGTTGTATGGCTGCGCAAACATTGGTGGAAGCCTCTCATCATACTCATGCCGCTAATTATTTACCTGATTTATTCAGTAGAGCAACGAGGCACCCTATCGGATCATCCATCAACAGAAATTTCGCAGCAAAAAAAAGCTGAATCTTCAAATGATCCTTCCAGCACGGAAGCTTTTACGACTGAAGAACAAAAGCAGAATGTAAAAGAAGAAACATCATTCGGCGACAATGAAACTACATCGGCCAAAACACCTACATTCCAGGATGACATATCAAGGTCTGCAAAAGAAGATACAAGACATCGCGATAGCAAATCCTCAACACAGCAATCTAACTCTTCTGTCAGTAACCCTATAGAAACTACCACGAGTACGGATTCAAAAAATGAAAGCACCGAATACAACGCTAAGGATAGGCAAACTTCAATATCAGTTGCGAACACTGCATTGGCCGACAAAATAGTCAATGACCTAAGTGAAAAGAGCATAGCAGAACAAGCAGAGCCTGCAGCTCAGGTGAACCAGCATGGTGGTATGCAGCAAACGCAGGTGAATGTTACGAGTGGAGAGAAAGCAAGTAATGACGAATTGCCTTCTTCAAATGATGGAACCCGGGGTGAGTCGAACCAAAACGAAATTTCTTTGCCATCAACAAATCGATCGGCAGCAATAATCAGTTCTCCAAGTAGAGATACAACAAATGCGCAAGAGGCTATCACCCTTTTACAGGGAAAAGACATCGAAGCCGACTCTGCTCGAATTACCGTCGACGCAGACAACGAGTCATCAGAGAAAATCACAGGCAAGTGGCGCATAACGCTGACGTTCGCACCACAATACGTTTCTAAAGTAGTACGACCTGTTGCGAGTGACGAAATCCTGATGACAGGAGTTGATCGCTCGGGTAACAAACATAAAGTGGGTTTATCGTTTGCCGCTGGCGCGGGATTGTCTGTTACTGAGAACTTATACCTCGATGCCCAACTTTCATATGCCGAGGCTGAGCAAAGCATTTTGTTCTCGTATGCTACCGGTAATGTGGATACGCTGATAGCGATACAACGGCCGGATCAAAGCGTGGTGATAACTCCGGTTTATGAAACAGCACACCGAGAGATTTCCAGTAAGTACGGATTTGCCGGCGTCAGGCTTGGTGCAACACATTACTTCTGGTCGACAGCGCGCAGGAGATTTAGTCTCACGGCAATGGCAGGCGCTCACCGCATGGTTTCGGCGGACGTAAAGGAGAAGCGGAACGGCAACTGGGTACCGTTGAAGAATAATGACCTTAATAAAAATAATTACACTGTGATGTTCAGTGCAGGCTACAATATCAATCTGGCCAGAGGATGGGAGTTCATGATCAGTCCGGCTTTTACCTATTACCTGCGAAAGGTGAAGAACCGCGATCTCCCGTTTGACTTAGATCAACAATCATGGGGAGTCAATTTTATGTTATCGAAGGCACTTGGTGGGAAGTAAAGACGCTAAGGTTTGCCACTAAGACACAAAGGCACTAAGGTGCACAAAGATTTCTCTATTCGATAACCGCAACAAAGCTCGTAATAACATTGTCTTTTCATAAACGTCACAATTGGGAATCGTCGAAAGGATAAAAAGTCCAAGCATATTTCTTGTGTCTCCTGGTGACTATCCCGGCATTGCAGAAAAATACTTTGTGATTCTTAGTGTCTTCGCGCCTTCGTGGCAAATCTTTCCCCCCTTCAAAAAAACTTTGTGATTCTAGTGCCTTAGCGCTTAGTGGCTAACCGCATTTAAAAATTCCTTTGTGATTCTTAGTGTCTTCGTGCCTTCGTGCCAAATCTCCGTGTCTTCCAAAAAGGTTTCACGTTTCACTATATTTTTTCAAAAATAAATTTCCTGCCTCTCTCATTTTTTCGGGCAACCCTTTTCTCACCTCACCTGTCTGACAACAAAAATTAATTTATGAAAAACTATTTTCGATTCTTAAGCTATTCAATCATCCTTATTCTTTTAGTCCTTGCCGGATGTAATAATGATGATGACGTTATATCTAATGATATTTTGGTTGCGGCAGCCGGTGACGACAGGCTTGCAAAAGTAAATGATGAAATCATTCTTGATGGAACAGCTTCGTTTGCAAAAGATGATGGTCCGTTCACTTATAACTGGTCAATTCTAACCAAGCCTCAGGGCAGTTTGACAAGTTTTGAAAATCCGGCTAACGCGAAGCCCACATTGATACCCGACAAGCCAGGTATTTATAAAATTCAACTTCGAATTCAGCGAAACAATCTGTCAGACACGGATGAACTAAAGCTAATGGTTTCTGAGAAAGATCCTGAAGGTCCGGCAACCATTATTCTTGAAGAAGGTATCTTAGAGAATACTATCTTGAATGACATCTTTGAAGATCCTACACAACCTGACTACCGGGTGACAGCGGACATAGATGTACTTGCCGACCTTGTTATTATGCCTGGTGTTACCGTTGTATTTGAGGCAAACACTGGATTCGAGATCATATCAGGATCCCTGCAGGCCAGCGGCCTTGAAAACAAGAGGATAACTTTCAAAGGAGTAACTGACCAGCCAGGATTCTGGAAAGGTATAGTCATACACACCAACAGCGATGACAATAAATTTGAGTACGTCACGATACAAGATGGAGGAAGCAGTGCGATTGCCTTAACAACCAGGAAGGCCAATTTATCGCTGTTGGGAACAGATATTTCCGGAGCTGCAGTAAGAATCAGTCATACTTCGTTCAGCGGAAGCGGTGGATATGGTTTATATCTGCACGGCATGTCTTCCCTCAATCATTTTGAAAATAATTTCTTCGCCAGCAATGCAGAAGGTGCGGCCTATATTCCGGCAGGGCAATTACACAAACTTGATCTCCATAGCTTTCTGGATATCAACAATAATCTTCAGGCTGTAGAAACAGGAGGCGTGGTATTACCTGCTGGTGAATTCACCTGGAAAAAACTTCCCTACCTTGTTTCGACCGACGTAAGCATAGGCTCAGGTATTTCGATAGAAGCTGGTGCATACTTCAGTTTTGCAGAGGGAACATCGATGAATGTACTTTACAATGGATACTTGCACGCCATTGGGACGGATGCATCTCAAATTACATTTAGATCTGCTGACCCCAACAAGCATTGGAAGGGCTTGTCTATTAATTCACACAACAACCAAAACGTAATAGCCTTCGGCGAAATCTCGAATGGCGGATACAGCAAAATTGCGGATGCTGATCACGAAGGAAATATCGTTGTAGGATTAAACGGCTTACTTAAAATTGAGAACAGCCTTATTAAGAATAGCCTTGGATACGGAATCGTTACCAAACAGATCGGCAACATTAACGCTAACGTGATTTCCTCAAATGTATTTTTCAATCTTCAAAAGGGATCAATATTTCCGGAGCCAGTCGAAGAAACAGTTCCTGTGAATGGAGTATGGTTAGATCAGTGGAGTTTTAATCAGGACGCCGTTGACATCGTCGACAATTTATACAACAGGAACACCGGAACATGGTTTGGTGGTGCTGAGAACCCGTGGGCGATGACCGGCGCAAGCTTCGGTATTCGCATCGAGGAAAATGGTGCCTTCAGCTGGACCATAGCTGAGCATTCTCCGATGACTGGATGCGAATCCTATTCTGCAGAGTTTATCACAGGACAGGCAAGTATCTCAAATAGCACAATTACGTTTCAACAAGATTATTGGAGAAGCAAGTTCGTAAACAAGTGCGATGAATCACAAAACGTTGACACTGACGTAACTCCCACTGAATTTGTTTTGCCATACACGATTACAAAAATGTACAACGTACTGACTGGAGAACAATATTGGGAGCTAAAAATTAGAAATCCTGATAACTCAACGTTCTCATTTTATCGGAGATAAAGTCATTGTTGAAAGTTTAAGGTTTAAAGTTTAAGGTTTAAAGTTTGAGGTTTGAGGTTTGAGGTTCGCTCGAAGATGATGTTTACGAACTTCGCTCGAGCAAAATCAAAACCTTAAACCTTCCAGGGGGTCAGAGTAGGCATCCTATACCTATTCCCAATTCCTTCCTTTAAGGTTGGAAAATCGATCTTGGGAGTCAGTCAATCCTGGATCTGGCGTCACACACAAGCCCCACACCCACGATTAACTGATAACTATTAACGTATAACTAACTTGATTACTCATGTCTCGCGAGCGTAACCGGTTTTTCAAACCTGAAACTTTAAACTTACTTCCCTGCCAAAGCTGGTTTCTCAAATCTTAAGAACTCTGGCCAATCGCTTCCTTCTCGCTGTTCTAATGGAGGATATATGGGATAGGAATTCATATCCCAAT
>JAEZBX010000316.1 GCA_023412765.1 Bacteroidota bacterium | reverse complement strand
GTGTCGTTAAAAAAGCTCTCTCACCAGTTCGCGAAAATCGATCATTTCCCCGACGAACGTCTATCAGGAAACTGAGCCCAACAAACTATAAACCGATTTAAGTCTTAACTTAATGACATGGGGTAAGTAGTAAGTAGTAAGTAGTAATAGGGTTCAATGATGTGCCTGATCGGTAGCACACACCCACGATTAACTATTAACGGATAACGATTAACTAAACGAAGAGATTCCAGTAATCTCATTCCCCAGAATCAACAGGTGAATATCGTTCGTACCCTCATAAGTCAATACTGATTCGAGGTTCATCATATGTCTCATGATAGGATATTCGCCTGTAATTCCCATGGCACCGTGCATGTTGCGAGCTTCGCGCGCTATCTCCAGGGCTACATGCACATTGTTTCTTTTGGCAAGAGAAATTTGCGCAGTAGTAGCTTTTCCCTCATTCATGAGGACCCCTAATCTCCAATTGATCAATTGCGCTTTTGTAATTTCAGTTAGCATTTCCGACAACTTGCGCTGCGTAAGTTGAAAGGAGGCAATCGGCTTTCCGAATTGTATTCTCTCAGAAGAATATTTTCTTGCTGACTCATAGCACGACATTGCGGCACCGATAGCTCCCCACGCAATTCCATATCGCGCTGAATCCAGGCACATCAACGGTGCGCCTAGTCCACTTTTTCCGGGAAGTAAATTTTGCTTGGGAACTTTAACATTATCAAAGACCAATTCGCCAGTGGCACTTGCCCGCAACGACCATTTATCATGAGTTTCGGGAGCGGAAAAGCCTTCCATTCCCTTCTCAACAATCAGTCCGTGAATCCTGCCTTGTTCATTCTTTGCCCATACCACTGCTACATCCGCGTATGGAGAATTCGAGATCCACATCTTCGCTCCATTGAGAATATAATGATCGCCAGCGTCCTTAAAATTTGTTACCATACCCCCTGGGTTGGAGCCGTGGTCGGGTTCGGTCAATCCAAAGCAACCGAGCCATTCACCTGATGCAAGCTTCGGAAGATATTTTTTTCTCTGCTCCTCTGAACCAAACTTGTATATCGGATACATCACCAACGAACCCTGTACGGAAGCTGTCGACCGCATGCCCGAATCACCGCGCTCGATTTCCTGCATTAATATTCCGTAGGAAATATAATCAAGGCCACCGCCACCATATTCCACTGGAATAGTTGGGCCAAATGCTCCTATCTCGCCAAACTTTCTTACGATTTCGTAAGGGAAGTGCGCGCGCTGTGCCCAATCCTCGATGTAGGGTGAGATCTCCCGTTTCACAAAGTCCCGGATCGAGCCGCGAATTAACTTGTGTTCCTCTGTCAGCAGGTCGTCGACTTGGTAGAAATCAGGATGCTCAAAAAGATCCTGTTTTAGTGATTTTTTCGATTTTGCCGACGAAGATGAAGATTTGGCAGGCATAATGATTTGGAATTATTCGTAACTATGGGGCAATTTAAACAAACCTCGCTTTGCCTATTGTTTTGTTGTTAGGCGGAGCAACGTAAATACTGAAATACAAAGATGGGCGAAAATGTTGATGCGCACTTATTAGAGCAACTAAAAAAGCTTCAGGCAAAATATAATGTGATGGGCCAGGATCTTTCGTCGTACCTGGATGGACTTCTTTATTCCGAATACCTCACATACTGGGATTATATCCATCTGGATACTTTGTTAAGTCTGCAGTCGACGGAAACAAGCTTCCCTGATGAAAAAGTTTTCATTCTCTACCATCAGATTACGGAATTGTATTTCAGAATGGTGTTGCTGGAACTCGAACAAATTTCAACGCGAGCAAATATCGACGAAGTTTTTTTTATCGATCGACTAAATCGCATCATCCGATACTTTCAAAACCTTGTCAATTCCTTCGAGATCATGGTGGTTGGAATGGAAAAGGAACAATTTTTAAAGTTTCGAATGGCATTGTTGCCGGCCAGCGGTTTTCAATCGGCGCAATACCGGTTGATTGAAATTGCATCAACCGACATGATCAATCTTGTCAACTACGAAGAGCGGGAAGAACTCAAGCACGCTGAACTCAATGCCATGCTTGAGAGACTGTATTGGCGTAGCGGTGCTACTGAGTTGGCCTCTGGAAAAAAGACGCTAACCCTTCAGCAATTTGAAGCAAAGTATATGAGCACCTTCTTCGACGCCGGAATGAAATACAAGAATAAAAATCTGTTGCAGATATTTAATATTCATTTCAGCAACAGCGAACGACGCGAAGAAATCGTGGAACGACTCCGCGTCTACGACAATCTTGCAAATGTGGAATGGCGTTTTGCTCACCTGAAATCGGCGGCCCACTACTTACAAAAAGCGACGAAGGAATTGAAAGCAACCGGTGGCACAAATTGGCAAAAGTATTTGCCTGCGAGGTTCCAAAAAGTAATGTTTTTCCCCGAATTGTGGTCTGAAAAGGAGCATGAGGACTGGGGGAGGAGCGTGCTTGCTTCCGTGAGTCGGTAAAAAGGTACCCGACAGCCATCGGGTCGGTAAACGGTGCGCCAGATCCCAATCTGTACTGCGTTCCGGGATACTAAATCCTATTGGATTAGGCGCGAAACCTCAAACCTCAAACCTGAAACCTGAAACCTTAAACCTTAAACCTTAAACTTTAAACCTGAAACTTTAAACCTTAAACCTTAGACACGTACCATTCCCCCCTCCATTATCAAATAAAATGGACCACGAATTGCCTATTTGCTGTATCATCGGTCCAAGATACTGAGAGTGAGAACCCTTTTACTCGTCCTTTTATTTTTAAGCGCTGCTACGTCGCAAATTCTTGCCCAAGGCGTTATGCGGCAGACCTACCACGACCAGGAAAAAAAGAAAATCAAAGAGGTTTACCAGGTTAAGGACACTGTGAAGAATATTCTTCATGGTCGGTACATATCCTATTATCTCAACGGAAAGACGGAGTCCAAGGGGCAATTCACTGACAACGAAACATCGGGTACGTGGGAGTTTTTTTATGAGACGGGCAAATTGAAGATGCGCGGAATACTTTTTAAGGGCGCCAACTATGGACTGTGGGAATATTTTTATGAAAGCGGTCAGAAAAGTATGGAAGGAATAATCTATGGCCGTAATCGCGAAGGCGAATGGAAAACATATTATGAGAACGGTCAGGTGAAGGAAATTGGTGAGTATAAGAACAACAAGCGCATCGGTCTTTGGAATACGTATTTTGAAGATGGTGTAAAAAAAGGTGAGATCGAATATTCAGATGATTTTGGAAGATATACCGAATATTTCCATTCAGGAAAAATATTGGGCGAAGGTCCAAGGTCAGGATCAAAAAATGTTGGCCATTGGCGGTATTATGGAGAAGATGGAACGCTCAAAGATGAAGGTGAGTTTGTTGATGGAAAAAAGGATGGCATCTGGACGAATTACCACCCTTCAGGGAAGATTGCTTCCCGCGGTTCATACAACCACGATACGCCTACTGGTAATTGGGAATACTTTTTCGAGGATGGTTCGTTGAATGCATCGGGACAATTTCTGGAAGGAAAAAGAAATGGATATTGGAAAACTTTAGGTCCTGGTGGCAAGTTGAAAAGTGAAACATCGTATACGAATGGCTCTGGCGAATATCGTGAGTATTACCCCAGCGGTAAGCTAATGCGAAAGGGAAACCTCGTTGATGAAAAAAGAGAGGGTAAGTGGGAATACTATTATGAAGACGGTAAGCTCGAAGGCACTTGTGACTTTGTAAAGGGGAAAGGAACTTACTATGGATATTTTCCCAATGGAAATTTGCAGACGAAAGGAATGCTTGAAGACGATCTAAAGACCGGTACATGGGAAATCTACGAGAACGACGGGACCTTATCCGGATATTATAAACCGTTCTATGACGACAAAAAATTAAGTCAGGAAATCACTCAGCTTGCTGGTAAAAGTAGTATTGATAAGAAAATTACAAAAGGCAAACATTTTGGCTATTTCGATTCACATGTCAATGAATTTCAAGGTGTGATTTTCGGAACTAATCCAGTATGGCTGGCAGCCGGAAGGCTACCAGTGGGTATAGAATTTTATCTTGAGGAGCGCATTGGCCACGAATTCGAATTTATCGGAATTCGCGATCCATTTTTTAGCTCAGATGTAAGTATTGCGCCGGGTAAAAAATTCGAACGCGGTTATAGTATCGCGATCAAACAAAAATTTTATAACCCTCTCAAAGCCGGCATGTGGTACTTTGGTCATGAAGTCAGGTTCACTAACCTTGGTCATTTTGAAAATGTCAATCAGGCAGGAAGTCAAAGCCCGGATTTCATTTTTACTTTTAATGCCGTTGAGCAGCGAATAGAGTGGGGGTTGTTGCTGGGCTATCGACTTATGCGTCGAAACAATGGAACCGGTTTCACCATTGATGTTTTTGCGTCAGGCGACATCGGATATCGCGGATTCAATGTTGATCCGGAATTCTCTCCTTATTTCCAGGATGTCAATCAGGACAAATTTTCGAAGACCTTTCACTTTGGCGTTAATCTAGGAAACGTTTTCTCATTTAGGTAGTATAACTGTATTTTTGCCGGACGCAGGGATATCACATTTGTCAATTGTCCTGATATCGCCTGTTATGAATCCTTATGCGAACAGTTGAGATCGTTCTAAAGCCAGAAGAGGCTTTCAACGAAGATACATTTACAACACAGCTTTATAACAAGCTGGGACTGAAGCAAGACGGCAGCGTTTTTGTTAATCCAATCAAGCGATCGATAGATGCGCGTAGCAAGAACGTCGTGATTCGTATTCAATGCGAAATTCTGTCACCTGCCGAATCAAAACCGCCAATCACTTATGAAAGACCGTTGCGTAATGTTGCCAACAGCCCAAGAGTTGTGGTGGTGGGAAGCGGACCCGCTGGATTGTTTGCAGCCCTGCGTCTCATTGAGTCCGGGATTAAACCGATAATCGTTGAGCGTGGAAGTGATGTACAGGCGAGGCGGCGTGACCTGGCCGCAATCAATAAAGATCACGTCGTTAATCCCGATTCAAACTATTGTTTTGGAGAAGGAGGGGCTGGTACATATTCTGATGGAAAACTCTATACGCGGTCAAAGAAGCGAGGTGACGTGAGAAGAATTCTGGAAATGATGGTTGCGCATGGTGCAAAGCCCGACATTCTATTTGATGCGCATCCTCATATCGGCACCAATAAATTACCACGACTGGTTGCAGATCTTCGGGGAACCATCCTGAATGCAGGCGGTGAAATTCATTTTAACACGAGAGTCACAGATCTGATTATTAAATCTGGCGCAATAGATGGGGTAATCACACAACGAGGGGACAAAGTTGAGGGCGAAGCGGTCATTCTTGCGACAGGTCATTCCGCGAGGGACATATTCTTTCTGTTGCACGAAAAGAATATTGCAATTGAGCAAAAGCCTTTTGCGCTTGGCGTCAGGGTTGAACATGAACAAAATTTAATAGATCAAATTCAATATCACTGCTTCCCAGACAGGGGAAGTTTTCTTCCAGCTTCATCTTATTCTTTGGTACATCAGGCAAATGTCAACGGTAGGGATAGGGGTGTATTTTCATTTTGCATGTGTCCCGGAGGATTCATTGTACCTGCCGCTACGGCGCCTGGCGATATCGTTGTAAATGGTATGAGTCCTTCAAGGCGCGATTCACCTTTTGCAAACTCCGGTATTGTTGTCGCCGTTGATGAAGCTGACTTTAACAACTATGCGAAGCATGGCCAGTTATCTGGCCTGTACTTCCAGGCAGAGATTGAGAGAAAAGCTTGTGTCGCAGCCGGGGGTACACAAACGGCACCTGCAAATCGTCTGGTAGATTTTATCGAGAACCGGGTATCGTCCACATTAAATCCCAGCTCGTATCAACCTGGTTTAACTCCTGCAGACTTTAATACATTTCTGCCAGCCTTTTTAATCGAGGCTTTGCAGCACGGCTTTCGAACATTTGGAAAAAAGATGAAGGGCTACCTAACGAATGAGGCACAGGTTATAGGCGTTGAAAGCCGCACATCTTCACCCGTAAAAATTCCACGCGATCCCGTTACGTTCGAGCATCCACAAATCAAGGGACTTTTTCCATCTGGTGAAGGCGCCGGGTATGCAGGGGGAATTGTGTCCGCAGCTATGGATGGAGACCGCTGCGCGCAGGCAGTTGCCCACAAATTACATGTTGTCTAGTACGCCGTCGCAAAAATAATTGTGAACATCTTCTTTTTACAAGCCCCTTCATTAGCAACTACCTCGTAGCTTTTACGAGTGTCAAATGCTGCACAATTATTTTTGCTATGGCGCACTAGTCTGTGAGCCAGGCTTTTCGCAGTGCGAGTTGTTCTGGAGAAGCATGATCATTCATACCAAGCAAATGTCTGACGATACGATCTACAATGATAACATTCGCGCTAAGTTCCACTTCCTTTAATTCACCTTGTTCATTTTTTCTTAACACGGTGTAGCTAAGCGTTTTTCCTTCAGCCAGTGATTCCTGTTGGCGGGTAAAGAAATCGCGAAACTCATTGTTATATGGAATCACTTCGCCGTTGATTTTTAAAATTGCATCACCGTTCTGGAACCCAAGCGCTTTACCCTGATTATTTAAAGCATTCGTATCCGCGATTGCCAATTTAGGTGAACCATCTATTTGAGTCACTGTCACTGCCTCTGATTCCAGTCCGAGGCTCAGCTCGGGTGAAACAAATTGGTCGATGTAATTGACACCAACCAATTGAAAAAAATCTTTCAAAGGAAGTGTCTCCGGGCCAGCTACATATTTCTCCAGAAATTCGCCGATTTCAGGATACGTCATCGACGTAATTTCCGCGAATAGTTCGTCATCCTTGAATGGCTTTGATTTGCCATATTTTTTCGAAAGGTCCTTTACCATATCCTGCACACCATATTCACCTTTTGATAATTGTCTGAGTTTGATGTCGAGGCACATTCCTATCAGCGCTCCTTTTTGGTAAACATTGTAAAATTGGTCGCGATATTCTGTTAAGGTGAATTTGCTAATATCTGTAAATGGAACAGTGTCTAAAAAATTCTCAGCGGTGAGGATTTTTTCGCGTAGCACGTCAAGATAATCATCAGGAGTAATGAGTCCATACTTCACTTGCATATTGCTGGCAAAATATTCTGTGATGCCCTCGTACAACCACAAGTGCTTAGACATTTTTGGATCGTTGAAGTCAAAATTGTGGATCTCTTCAGAATGAACTGTCAATGGAGTGATGATGTGAAAAAATTCATGCGCCGCCATATCGCGCAGCGTCTGATTAATTTGATCAATAGGAGCTTCCGGAATAAAATATACCGATGAGGTTGAATGCTCCAGAGCTCCGAATGAGGTAACAGGTTCCGTTGTGAAATACAAAATGAATGCGTATTTCTCGACCGGTAATTCGCCGCCGAGATATTCTTTCTGGGCCAATAGCACTTCTTTCAGACTGCTCGCGATTTCCTTTGCGCTTATTTTCCCAGTTGGCGAATATGATCCGATCAGAACTTCTGTATTCCCAACCCGAACAACGGCGGTATCCGGAGCGCTATACATCAACGGTGAATCTATGAGCGCATCGTAGTCATCCACAAGGTAGGTGTCGATCAGTTTTTGATTTCCTGTCGATCCCTTTTCCATTTTTACCTTGGTTAAAGGTTCGCCTGACTTTTCCGGAATCAAAGCGGTAGAACCGTATAACTCTTTAGGACGGATGACGCTTAGAACAATCGGCGCCTCTTTCATGTTCTCAAAGTAGCCAAAGAAGCCACCGGTATTAAGAAGGTAGTTTTTGTTTTCTTCTATGTTTGTACCAGCAGGTTGAAAGATGGAAGGACCGGGAAGGTTTGTATCATACGAATCGCCCACCCAATAGGAAATTTTTTCCAATCGGGAAGCATTTTTGATGATCCATGTGTTGTCATTAACGCGCTCGTGGGCCAGATCTTTCCCTTTCTTGTCGACAGCTTTAAAGTCGGACACAAATCTTCCATAATCAGCAACAGCATACGTCCCTGGAACAACTTTGGGGAGGTAAAAAGTAACTTCGGACGAGGAGATTTTCGGAGCCAGGAGTTCTACAAAAACTTTATCGTCGACCACGCGGGTTAAATCTACTGTATATTGGTAGTTCCCCGCTTTTTTCAATTGAGCTGAGACCGTGGCTCCTAAAGCGTGAAGCAGTAGAAATAACGTTATTATTTTATATTTCATAATTGTGAAAGAGAGTGCAAAGGAAACACATTATTAATCAAAAGCCAGCTTGAGATTTTCACTCCCTAACGGAGTATGGCTGAGAATGGTTTAACTACAAAAAAATATACGAGTTGAAAAAAACAGTTTTACTAGGCGCAACGCCAAATCCATCACGCTATGCATACCTTGCGGCATCAATGCTGGCTGAATACAACTTCGAAACGGTCCTATTGGGAATAAAGAAGGGTGATGTTGGCGGTAATGAAATCTTAAATATTCGAGAAAAACCTTCCATATCAGGCGTTCATACAATAACGCTTTATATCGGGCCTCAGCGACAACCTGAATGGTACGATTATCTTCTATCATTAAAGCCAAAGCGTATCATCTTCAATCCCGGCACTGAAAATGAAGAATTTGAAACACTAGCCAAAAAGCAGGGTATAGAAGCAATGGAAGCTTGTACGCTAGTGTTACTGCGTTCTCGTCAGTTCTAAAACGCTATCATAGCCGCGGTACGTTGTCCTTTTCGATGGCGATTACATTGACACAGACAATTTTCCACGCACCTTTTACTTTTTCAAGTATGCGAACTTCCGCCTGAGGCGGCCTTGATGTGTTGTCGCTTACTTGTTGAGTAAATCGGGCATAAGCGCCATTGCCATAGACCTTAATATCCATCCAGGTCCGTTCAATTTTTGCTTTTGAAGGTTTTGAAGTTCGGAAGTAATCACGGAAACCCGCATCAATTTTTTCCCATCCGGAAAATGAGTTCACATCAGTTGTGTCAGCGAACGACCAAAACGCATAAGGCGTCTGCGACCAACTTGATGCCCAGGTTTTATAATCAATTTCAAAAAAAGCTTTAGTTTCTTTTTCGATTAATGCTTTGATAGCTTCAATATCATTTTTTTGACCGAAAAGCGACACAGCGGAGCAAACCAGGATACAAATACAGAAAATTCGAGCAGTCGTTTTCATGGCATTTGGGTTTTAGTGGACATTATCAATTTACTGAAAAAAGTTGCTATTCAATCGATTTCGGGATTGTTATTTCAGAGATCAACGGAAAAAAAATTCAAAAAAAATAATAGCTCAGTGTCTGACTATTTTCGTCACTTCTGAGTATACTTAAAGTATGCTGTCAGACCAGGATTATGTCGAAATTGAAAGATTCAGGGTAAAGCCCGGAAAAATTGTTGACTTAAAAAAATATCCCACAGATTACGAGGGGAACCGGCTAAACAAAGCTGACTCGGCGGCACTTCTGGAAGCCGGAATAAAACACCTTACGGAAGTTCAGGAAAAGCTGTACGCGCAGGATCGATACGGAGTGTTGATCATTCTGCAGGCGATGGATGCAGCAGGAAAGGATAGTGCTATAAAGCATATCATGTCAGGCTTCAATCCACTTGGGGTCAAGGTGCACAGTTTTAAAACGCCTACACCATTAGAGCTTGATCATCATTACCTATGGAGGCATATCGTCGCGCTTCCGGGCCGCGGTGAGATCGCGATTCATAATAGATCGCATTATGAGAATGTACTTGTTACACGAGTGCATCCGGAATACATTCTAAATGAACGCCTGCCAGGAATAGATGATGTGAGCAAAATCAAGAATGAATTTTGGACTAATCGGTTTGAGCAGATCAAGCGATTTGAACAAAACATAACTGAAGACGGTACAATCATCCTTAAGTTTTTTCTTCATCTCTCCAAGAAGGAACAGAAGAAGCGTTTTTTGGAGCGTATCGAAGATCCGGAGAAGCACTGGAAGTTTTCACTGGGCGATTTGAAGGAGAGACAACGATGGGATGACTATCAAACTGCCTACGAAGAAGCGATTAGCGCTACATCAACAGAACCAGCACCCTGGTTCATCATACCGTCCGACGACAAGTGGTATGCGCGTCTGGCAATGGCTGCGATAATATACAAGCAATTCAAAGCATTAAACATCGAATATCCAGCCCTTACCGATCTCGAGAAGGAGCAACTTAAGCAGGGAAGAGATATGTTAATGAACGAAGATATCTGATCATTCCCGACGCTTCTTTGGTCGTTGTTTCGGATATAATTCAGCCGCAGAAAATCAGCATTGAATTTCATGCAATTGAACAGCTTTTTCTATCAATAATTGTCCCAAAATAATCTCTTTTATAAGCTCAAAAGCATTAATTTTGGCGGTTCTAAAAAGCTAACATGAGCGAAAATACGGGAAAACTACCTGCTGATTATTCAGCGAACAATATTCAGGTTTTAGAAGGTTTGGAAGCGGTTCGGAAAAGGCCCGCGATGTACATTGGAGACGTTAGTGTTAAAGGCTTACACCACCTGGTTTGGGAAGTAGTAGATAACTCGATCGATGAGGCACTTGGTGGCTATTGTGACGATATTCACGTCAGTGTTCTGGAGGATAATTCCATTCGTGTGGAGGATAACGGGCGGGGTATTCCTACGGATATGCACGAAAAAGAAAAACGCTCGGCGCTTGAGGTGGTTATGACGGTGTTGCACGCCGGTGGCAAATTCGACAAGAATACATATAAGGTTTCAGGAGGCTTGCACGGAGTTGGCGTATCGTGTGTTAATGCGCTTTCTGAAATGTTGCACGTCACCGTTTACCGCGATGGAAAAACATCGGAGCAGGAATACGAGAGAGGCGTTCCAAAATATCCGGTTCGCGTCATTGGACCATCGGAGAAAAGAGGTACAACAGTACACTTCCTACCCGACAAGCAAATATTCTCCGTCTTTGAGTATAACTATGAGACAATTTCGACAAGGCTGAGAGAATTAGCCTTCCTCAATCCAAGGATCAAGATTACGTTGACGGATTTCAGAGAGAAAGACGAAAAAGGAGATCCGCGAAGTGCAGTGTTCTATTCGGAGGGTGGTCTTCGCGAGTTTGTTGAATACATCGACGCAACACGCGAGAAGCTCATACAAACGCCAATCTATATCGAAAGCGATAAGGGCGAAATTCCAATTCAGGTTGCGATGAGCTACAATACCTCTTTTAGCGAAAACCTTGTATCGTACGTAAACAATATCAATACACATGAGGGAGGTACCCACGTCGCAGGTTTTAGGCGTGCGCTTACTCGTACGCTTAAAAATTATGCCGACAAATCCGGGTTGCTGGACAAGGTAAAAATAGATATCAGTGGAGACGATTTTCGTGAAGGATTGACTTCCATTATCTCGGTTAAAGTAGCAGAGCCGCAGTTTGAAGGTCAAACAAAAACCAAGCTTGGAAATTCAGATGTAATGGGTGCCGTTGATCAGGCTGTAGGCGAGACGTTGCAAAATTATCTTGAAGAGCATCCGCGGGAAGCCAAGCTCATCGTAAACAAGGTTATTCTGGCTGCCCAGGCGCGTCATGCTGCGCGCAAAGCTCGGGAAATGGTTCAGCGAAAGAATGTGCTTTCTGGCACCGGTCTTCCGGGGAAACTGGCAGACTGTTCAAGCACGGATGCCAGTATCTGTGAGCTGTACCTGGTTGAAGGAGACTCGGCCGGCGGTTCAGCTAAACAAGGTAGAGATCGTAACTTCCAGGCAATATTGCCTTTGAGAGGAAAAATTCTCAACGTAGAAAAAGCGCAGGAGCACCGTATCTATGACAATGAGGAAATCAAAAATATGATAACTGCACTCGGTGTTACTTTTGGCACACCGGAGGATGACAAAGCCCTTAACATGAGCAAGCTTCGTTATCACAAGATCATTATCATGACCGATGCAGACGTCGACGGTAGCCATATACGCACGCTTATTCTTACTTTCTTCTTCCGCTATATGAAGGACCTCATTGAGAATGGTTATGTTTATATAGCACTGCCGCCACTGTATTTGGTTAAGAAGGGGAAGGAGGAACGATACTGCTGGACAGAAGAGGAACGCGAACTCATTGTGAAGGAACTTTCAGGTGGGAAAGAAGATTCAGTCGGGGTGCAACGTTATAAGGGACTTGGAGAAATGAATCCTGAACAATTGTGGGCGACTACAATGGATCCGGAACGTAGATCTTTGAAACAGGTCAGCATAGAATCTGCGGCAGAGGCTGATCACCTATTTTCGATGTTGATGGGTGATGAGGTAGCTCCCAGAAGAGAATTCATCGAGAAGAACGCAAAATATGCTCGCGTGGATATTTAAAATATTATTTAGTCCGAGCCTATGGAGGAAGTTGTCGCAACAGATAAGATCATACACCAGATTGAGGAGAGCAATTACATCAGCCGTGACCTCAGCTGGATAAAATTTAATTATCGCGTTCTCGATCAGACGATGCATCCTGGTCGGAGCATTTTTGATCGTTTAAAATTTCTAGCGATAACTTCTTCAAATCTCGACGAGTTTTGCACAATCCGGCTTGGTAGTTTGTATAACTACATTGACTATGGCAAGGAGCGTTTCGATTACAGCGGATTGCGAGAAGAGCCTTTCCGTGTCCACTTGCTGGGTGAAACCAAACGGTTTTGCAGGGATCAAAGTGAATACTATGTCAACCAGTTGCGCCCATTGTTCAGAAGCAACGGTTTCGCTATTGTTAAATATGACGAGTTATCTGTAGAGAACACACAGAAAGTAAAGGACTATTTTTCAAAGACCATTTTTCCGATGCTTACGCCGATGGTTTTTGATAGCTATCACACTTTTCCGATTCTGATGAATAACAGGTTGCTGCTCGGTGTGGTCTCGCGCAACCCCACAGAAAATCAAAATCAGCAAAAAGTTTCATTCATACAGATCCCACAAAACCTTCCCAGATTTTATGAGTTGTGGGATGGAGATATTATTCAGTTTGTACCGATCGAGGACATCATTCGCAATAACATACAATCTCTGTTCAGGAATGTTGAAATTCTAACAACAAACCTGTTTCGGATTAATAGGAACGGCGACTTTACCCTGGATGAAAGTGAAGATATTGAATCGAATTTTCTTGAGGACCTCCGTATAAAGCTTAAAACACGGCGAACAGGAAGGGTGGTGCGCATGGAAGTGGAGGAAAACCCGGACCCATGGATGATGCGCTTGCTGCGGATTCAATGGGATTTGGATGAACACAATATTTTTTATACCTCCAAAGAAGCGTTGATCGACTTTTCGGGCCTGCAGCAGATTATTAATCATAAGGAATTCCGCGCTGCACGTGCTCACTTACCGGAGCCAATTAAACCGTTGAATTTTCCTGAGCATGGAAGTCGCGATCTTTTTGAAGTATTGAAAGAGCGTGATATTCTTTTGCATCATCCTTACAATTCAATGGAACCCGTGCTCGAGCTGGTAGAAAAGGCTGCTGATGACCCATACGTTCTTTCGATCAAGATTACAATTTATCGGGTGGCAAAGGAATCGCGCATAACCTCTGCGTTACTGAAAGCTGCGGAAAACGGGAAGCACGTCTCTGTTCTTTTTGAGGTAAACGCTCGATTTGATGAGGAAAATAATCTTCGCGAAGCAACACGTCTACAGAAGGCAGGGTGCTTTGTCATCTATGGAATCAATAGTCTGAAGACTCATACTAAGCTTTTACTGATTGTAAGAAAAGAGGAAGAGGATAAAGTATACCGGTATGTACATTTGTCAAGTGGCAACTATAATGAAGTTACATCCAGACTTTACGTTGATATCGGATTGCTCACGACGAAGGAGGTATATGCAAATGACGTTTCAGAATTCTTTAACGTAATCACGGGGCATTCACAAC
>JAEZBX010000285.1 GCA_023412765.1 Bacteroidota bacterium | reverse complement strand
GTGATACGACACCGTAACCTCCCACGGTACAGGCACAATTACCAGTTCAGCATTTTCAGGATCAAACGGAAGTCCAAACAGATTACCGGCAATACCTGGACCATTAGGATCAAAATTTTCTACCATTTCTTCTTTTGATGTCATGAGAAAAGTTAATTGTTATTAGTTATTAGCATGACTGCCGATAGCTAAGGGTGCCAGTACCTTATTGCAAGCACCTATTTTCCTATTCCTTATCCCCTACCACCTCACCCACCACACAAACGCTCCATCGCACGCGACCCTATTAACTATTAACTATTAACTATTAACTATTAACTATTAACTATTAACTTTTAACTAATAAAACTATTAACTAATCCACTAACATTTCCGGATATATATAGTTTTCCAACTCTCCTTTGCCTTCACCTATATCTTGCCACGAGGGGATTGCAAATTTGATAGTAGCCAGCGAGCCAGGAGCCATGTCTCCGATTTCTTCTTTAGTAAGATATTCTGCTACATATGAAACCACCGGGTTGTGTGCGATGAGCATGATATGCTTGTACGCATCATCAAGCGTAAAAAGAAAATTGAAGAACGTTCGTGACGATGCTTCGTATAATTCATCGTTGAATGTGATTGTCTTGTGATCCCATTTCAATCCATCAACAACGAGCCCGGCCGTTGCTTTTGCACGTTCTGCAGGGCTTGAGATAATGACATCGATCTTTGTTTTTTCTTTGAATAAATATGTCCCTATCAAAAGAGCTTCACGCATACCGCGTGGCGTAAGCTTGCGATCGATATCATCCTGGCCAACTTGTTTTTCTTTCGCTTCGGCATGACGAAGCAGATACAGGTATCTCAACATACTTTAAAGCTGTTAGATCGGATTTATTTGAATTTGCGTGCAAGTAAATAATTAAGGTAAAGTAAAATGCTTAATCTTGTGTGAAATTTTTGGTAATCAGGTGAATTTCAGAGGTTAAATAACACTATCCGAAAGTCCGTTTGCAGATCGTTAGCGTACCCGCTTCGGCAGGTAAAATTTGATTTTTTAAAAATTTGCGGATATTTGGAGCCCTTGAACGATAAAAAAAACGAATGTCAAAGAATCTTGTAATAGTTGAATCACCCGCGAAGGCAAAGACGATTGAAGGATACCTGGGGAAAGATTTTAAGGTAGCTTCCAGCATGGGTCACATTCGTGATTTGCCGAAAGGGAGTGGTGCAATCGATATTGAAAATAATTTTGAACCGACGTACGAAGTCAGTCCGGATAAGAAAGATGTTATTTCAAAACTGAGGAAACTTGCTGAAGATGCGCAGATGGTTTACCTGGCGAGTGATGAAGACCGCGAAGGTGAAGCAATTTCATGGCATCTAAAAGAAGTGCTTGACCTCAACGATGCTAAGACCCGCAGAATAGTTTTTACAGAAATAACGAAGAAAGCGATACTCAACTCTCTGGAGAGTCCGAGGGGAATTGACATCGACCTGGTGAATGCGCAGCAAGCGCGTCGCGTGTTGGATAGATTAGTTGGATATGAATTGTCGCCGATCCTTTGGAAAAAAATCAAGACAGGATTATCGGCCGGTCGTGTACAATCAGTAGCCGTAAGGTTGATTGTTGATCGTGAACGTGAGATCAGTGATTTTAATTCGAAGTCGTCTTTTAAGATCAATGCAATATTTGATCTTGGGAATGGAAAAAATCTCGTTGCAGAACTTGGTGAACGATTTGACACTGAAGAGGAAGCTCTTGAGTTTCTGGAGTCGTGCAAAAACGCTAAGTTTTCGATTACCGATCTTCAAACCCGACCTTCAAAACGCAGTCCTGCCCCTCCATTTACTACATCCACATTACAACAGGAGGCAGCGCGCAAACTTGGATTTTCGGTAATCCAGACAATGATGGTGGCGCAGAAACTTTATGAAGCTGGAAAGATCAGCTACATGCGTACCGACTCTGTAAATCTTTCGGATGAAGCAAGGGCAGGAGCAAAGAATCAGATCAATGCAGCTTTTGGCAATGAGTATTTTCAACCGCGTGAATACAAAAATAAATCTTCTTCTGCACAGGAAGCCCACGAAGCGATCCGGCCGACAGATTTTTCAGTAATGGATCCAGGCATGGATCGAAATGCGTTGCGTCTTTATGATCTTATCTGGAAGCGTGCCATCGCATCACAGATGGCTGACGCGGAATTAGAAAAAACTACTGCGACAATCGGAATCTCAACGAACCCGCGTACACTCGTTGCAACGGGTGAGGTAGTGAAATTTGATGGTTTCCTCCGTGTATATACAGAGTCGGGTGACGATGATGACGAAGAAGAAAACAGTAAGGTGCTGCCGCCACTTACAGTTGGACAGAATCTTTCATTGGACAAGCTGGTAGCGCGTCAGATCTTCAGCCGTCATCCGCCGAGATACACTGAAGCGAGCCTGGTAAAAAAACTCGAAGAGTTGGGAATTGGCCGACCTTCCACCTACGCACCAACTATTACCACCATTCAGAAACGTGGTTATGTTGTGAAGGAAGCAAGAGAGGGAGTGGAAAGAAAGTACAAGGTCCTGACGCTAAAGGATAATTCCATCAGCAACGTTGAAGACACTGAAATAACCGGAGCGGAAAAGAATAAACTTTTCCCAACGAATACTGCAATGGTGGTCAACGATTTTTTGGTTGAACACTTTCCTGACGTTACCGACTTCTCTTTTACTTCAGAAATTGAACAAGAATTCGACGAGATAGCTTCCGGTAATCTTGACTGGAAGAAAATGATTCACGATTTCTATCGTCCGTTTCATAAGAAGGTAACGGCAACGGAGAAAGTTGAACGCTCTTCTGTCGGCAAAACACGTGAGCTAGGTGTCGATCCGAAAACCGGAAAAAATGTTTATGCGAAGCTGGGAAAATTCGGAGCGTATGCGCAAATCGGCGAGAATCCTGACGACAATGGTGGTGAAAAACCAAAGTTTGCCAGTCTGAGACCGGGACAATTTATTGAAAACATCTCTTTAGAAGATGCGCTTGAGCTTTTCAAAATGCCGCGCGACCTCGGTTTGTTTGAGGATAAGCCAGTCGTTGTAAACATTGGAAGGTTTGGGCCATACGTGCTCCACGACAAGAAGTTTGTTTCTATCCCGAAGGATACAGATCCATATGATATTACTTCTGAGCAGGCGATTGAGTTGATCAAGGCGAAGCGCATTTCGGATGCGAACAAGACCATCAAATTGTTCGATGAAAATCCCGATGTTCAAATTCTCAACGGACGCTTCGGTCCATATATTAAGGTAGGCAAGAAGAATGTAAAGATTCCGAAGGGAAAAGAGCCGAAAGAACTTACGCTGGAGGAGTGCCTCACACTTGCAGAAAACACCCCTGATCGTCCCAGTCGATTTGGCGCTCGCCGGAAAGAAGTAAAGGAACAGCCGGCTCCCGTGAAAAAAGCAGCGGCGGCGAAGAAAAAACCGGTAGCAAATAAGACGGCAAAAAAAGCAAAGAAGAGCACTACAGCGAAGAAGTCCGCGAAGAAAAAGAGCTAGGGAACACCGAATATCGAACAAGGAAAAGGGAATATCGAATATCGAACAAGGAACACTGAATATCGAAGTGTCGGTCTCAACGATTGATTACTTGTTCATAAATCCTTAGTTCATCCGCGCTCTTTGAATACAGACGCTTAAGGCTCGAGCGCCCTTGGATATTCGTTATTCCTTGTTCGATCCGATAGTCCGCGAAGAAAAGGGGCTAGGGAATATCGAATATCGAACAAGGAACACTGAATATCGAAGTGTCGGTCTCAACGATTGATTCCTTGTTCATAAATCCTTAGTTCATCCGCGCTCTTTGAATACAGACGCTTGAGGCTCGAGCGCCCTTGGATATTCGTTATCCTTGTTCGATCCGATAGTCCGCGAAGAAAAAGGGCTAGGGAATATCGAATATCGAACAAGGAACACTGAATATCGAAGTGTCGGTCTTAACGATTGAATTCTTGTTCATAAATCCTTAGTTCATCCGCGCCCTTTGAATACAGACGCTTGAGGCTCGAGCGCCCTTCGACATTCATTATTCCTTGTTCGATATTCGATATTCCCTTTTCCTTGTTCGATATTCGATATTCAATTCCCTTTTTGTAACTTTCGTTGTGTCTTCTCGAAAAAAAATCACCGTCCTCACCGGTGCTGGTATCAGCGCAGAAAGCGGCATCCCAACATTCCGCGACGCTGACGGATTATGGGAGGGATATGATGTGATGGAGGTGGCCACCCCTGAAGGATGGCGGAAGAATCCAGCGTTGGTATTGGATTTTTACAACCAGAGAAGAAAGCGTGCACTGGAGGTTTCTCCAAATCGTGGGCACGAAATACTTGCTGAGCTTGAAGGTGATTTTGAGGTCACTATTGTTACACAAAATGTCGATAACCTTCATGAGCGTGCTGGCTCGTCGAACGTCATTCATCTGCATGGTAGTTTGTTCGAAGCGCGAAGCTGCAAGAATGAACGATTGATTTATCCTATAAAGGGATGGGAGTTAAAGCTTGGCGACCTTTGTGAAGAGGGGTCGCAGCTTCGGCCTAACATTGTATGGTTTGGTGAGATGGTTCCGCTGATGGCGGTCGCTGCCGAGCATGCACGTCGCTCGGACATATTTCTCGTTGTAGGCACATCGATGGCAGTATATCCCGCCGCAGGTCTCATCGATTACGTTCCGTTTGATTCACCGAAATATATTATAGATCCTAACATTCCGGAAGTGTCTCATATTCCTTTTGTGCACAAGATCCAGGAAAAGGCCAGCACAGGAATGGAGAAGTTGAGAAAAGAATTGCTGCAAAATGTATTGTAGCTAAGTCCCGCATGAACTTGAACCCGACTAAATGATAAAACGTCTACTGTTTCTTTTACTCATCTTTGCTTCAGGCGTGAATGTATTCTCTCAGAACAACGTTCCGTTTACATCTTCCAATCTTCCCATTGTAGTTATCAATACTGGTGGTGCAGCGATCCTTGACGACCCGAAGATCACAGCTGATATTGGAATAATATATAACGGACCGGATACTGAAAATCATCCAACCGATCCTCTCAATCATTTCGATGGAAAAATGGGAATAGAAATACGCGGCTCGTCGTCGCAGATGTTCCCAAAGAAACAATATGGCATTGAGCTCCGGGATGATGAAGGTGATGATCTGGAAGCGTCGCTTTTGGGCATGCCGGAGGAAGAAGACTGGGTACTGTTTGCGCCATACAACGACAAGAGTTTGATACGCGATGTTCTTGCTTACAGGCTGGGCAGGGATCTAAGCCAGTATTCGCCGCGCACCAGATTTTGCGAGGTGGTTCTGAATGACAAATATCAAGGTGTATATGTTTTGATTGAAAAATTAAAACGAGACAAGTTTCGTGTCGACATCAACAAGCTGGATCCGGATGAGAATTCCGGGGATGATTTGACGGGTGGTTATATCATTAAGATCGACAAGACTACCGGTGGTGGTGGAGATGGTTGGACTTCCGCGTATTCTCCGTTGCCCAATCCAACGGGACAACAGATTTATTTCTTATATGATACGCCTGATGAAGAGGACATAACAAGCGAACAAAAATCCTATATCAAAAATTTTGTGAGTGAGTTTGAGACCGTTTTGGCGAGCGATGATTTTGCCGATCCTGAGAATGGATACGCCAGTTATGTTGATGTTGATTCATTCATAGATTACTTTCTGGCACAGGAGTTAACGAAAAATCCCGACGCATATCGCTTAAGTGCATTTCTTCACAAGCAAAGAGATTCGGATGGTGGAAAGCTGGTAATGGGTCCGATATGGGATTTTAACTTAGCATTTGGCAATGTTGATTACTGTACTTCCGGAACAGCTGAGGGATTCGTGTTCCAGTTCAATAATGTTTGTCCACAGGATTTTTGGCTTGTTCCTTTTTGGTGGAACAGGTTATTTCAGGATGAAAATTTCAAAACCAGGTTGACAGATCGATGGACAGAACTAAGGTCTACTAAATGGCAGGAATCTGTAATCAATGATCACATTGATTCTCTGGTTGCCATACTCAACATGGGACCGCAGCAACGAAATTTTACAGCGTGGCCAGTCCTTGGTACTTATGTGTGGCCGAATTATTTTGTTGGGAATTCATTTCAGAGTGAGGTTGATTGGCTGAAGGATTGGATCAGCCGACGTCTGGATTGGCTTGATGCAAACATTGGTAACATCATTACAGATGTTGAAGATGAGCGTACAGCTAATCGCGTGACGGTTTATCCAAATCCATTTTCGTCAAATGTCAGCTTTGAGTATTCTGTCGACAAACCCGCCGAAGTGCAATTCTTGTTGCGCGACAATTTGGGAAGATTGGTTAGCACATCAAAAGTCCGGCACAACGCACCGGGTACCTACACCTACTCCCTTGAGTCTGATCTGCCTTCAAGCATGTATCATTATAGTGTGATGGAGAATGGAGTAGTGATGGGGAAGGGGAAAGTGAGTAAGAACTAGGAATCCTTTTAGACCTACGCTTTACGACAAGACCTGCACTCACAGCCCTTGTTGGTGTTCTTCACCAACAAGGGCTGTGAGTGTACCTTCTACGGAGCCGTCATCCTGCCTCGCCCGCCGAATAGGTGGGAGCGTCGGGCCTCCGCTCTAAAATCGTGGAGAAACCCTTTAAGACCTAAGAAATCGCGAAGGATCCCCTGGCGGTCCTGGAGGTTTATTAGAAACTGCTGCTCATATCCAGCCCGTTGTCACCGTGCGTTTGCTGGTGAAGAATATCAAACAAAGGCGGTACCTGAAAGAGTCCGGGGCTGTCCAGGGGATCCTTCGCAGTCATGCGTGACACCGCTGGCGTCGCATTGAATAACAGTCAGTGGGACCGATGCTCAGGATGACGGTATCAAAAAGGAAGGGGATCCTTCGCAGTAGCGGATGTCTCCTCAGGCATCGCATTGAATGACTACTGAAGAATCGATGCTCAGGATGACGGTATCAAAAAGGAAGGAGATCCTTCGCAGTCATGCGTGACACCACTGGCGTCGCATTGAATAACTACTGAAGAATCGATGCTCCCACCTATTCGGCGGGCGAGGCAGGATGACGATGTCTAAGACGAGGCCTCAGCAACGCCCCAGCCAGCGCAGCAAAACCTCCAACCATCCCTCCAAGTATCGCCATCACAAACATCAACCATTCCGTTCCACTAAGACTAAAAATCTGCGCGACGCGATCTGCCAGGTCACTCTCTGAACCAGAATTGATCAACCACGCTTTGATCATCCATAGGAGTGCAATTCCTAAAAACCCGGCAAGAAAGTTTGCCTTTGACCGAACAGCGTAACCCATCACGAAAGCAGCAAGTGCAATTGAATACCATGGAAACAAAAGTTCCAGGACATACGCCAGTATAATGATACCGATAACTTGAAGAATGAATTTCATGATCTGGTTCTAAGGTTGCACATCGTTGGGACTAAGTGTTAACGTCTTCACTATAATTTGATGCTGTGCTGATCTGAGAAAGTTCAGTGCAAAGTATTTTCCTTCCAACCATCGGCCTAACATATCGATGTAGTGTACTCCACCGGGGTTACCTGACTGTCCACCAGGATACGTACCCCATGCTTTTATTCCTGACTTTTCAAGGCTCACTATCATTCTCCACGAGGGTCCATGCGTGCGTGAGTGGGCATTGACAATGTCCCTTCCGCCGCCGGCCACGATGTGAACATTCATGGTTTCAAGTCGAAGCAAATGGGTTAAATAGCTGTCCTTATACGCCGCCCACTCGGGTGACACAACGGACTGGCTGGATCTCGTGGTATCTGTATTACTCGCAACCCAAGCTTCAATATCTTCAACGCCAAACTGGAAGGCTCTTCTCACGACATCGGGTGCTGTTTCCTTTTCGGGACTGCTTTGGATATCAAAGAAACTTAGCTTCGGCTGCTCGCGAATCAATTTCATTGTATTCATGGATGTTGGGCGACTAAGCGACATTTTATCGGTGACCATCTCATCCCATGTCAACGACAGCAGATTGCTCCACCATGCTTCGAAGTATGACGCGCCCTGAGATTTCTTCGAGTTCATATAATCCCAGGAACGCAATATCTGATAAGCTTTTTTTTCTTCCGGCGACAATGCTGTGGTGTCAATGAATTGCAGCAGTATAGGGAGGTTTTCCGCAGCTCTAAGGTTGTAGTTGTCGTTCTGCAACGACATCATATCTGTTGGAGTTATGTTAGTTGACGAACTCAACACCTGGTTGATCCTCCTGTTGCGATAACTTTCAAAGTTGGTACCTGTAATGTAGTAGGGGTAGGTTGCATCTACTGGGTACTGGTTCGCAGAGCTGACAAATCCGCGCTCCGGATTTTTGTCCATAATGTTTTGTTCACTGGGAATAAACGCCTGCCATCCGTTCACACTTCTTGATCCATCGAGCACAAACTTTCCCTCATTGTTTCTCCGCGCGGGATATTTGCCCTGTATGCGCATTGCAACGTCACCGGCTACGGAAGCGAAAACGAAATTCTGCGCTGGCGATTCATACTTGTGAAGAGCCTTCATAAAATCCGAATGATTTTTTGCACGGTTCAGTTGATGGAACGACTTGAATTCGTTAGAAGCGTCGTGTGATATCCAACGGAAGGCATATTGCTTCAAGTCATCTTCGTTATGAAAATGCTCATCATACGTTACAGGACCCCAATGCGTGTAGACGATGGTGTCGTAGAATATTGATTGATCGCGGACTCTGAATTCTTCCGCCACTTTCTTAGTATCAATCCACTTTCCATCCAGCAGGTATTTTTCTTTTTTCCCATCCTGAAAAGTAATCTTGTACCAGTCGACAAGATCGCGCTGCGCGTTCGTCAGGCTCCAGGCAATTGAATCTGTAAATCCGATTATAACGGTTGGGATACCTGGCAATGAGACTCCCATGCAGTTTATTCCAGGAGCATTTAATTGTACAACATACCACAAGCTCGGTAGATTCAGGTTCAAGTGCGGGTCTCCACAAAGAATCGGAGCTCCAGACGCTGTTTTGCTTCCTGCGACAGCCCAGTTGTTGCTTCCGGTCATCGGATCTGGTCCGGGAATTTTATTCTTAACCGTAACGAATTCGTCGGGTAGTGCCATGGGTAGTGTATCAGATAATACACTCTTGAAGTTCCAGCCGCCAGGCTTGTGTACAATGGGATCTTCCTGCGTATCACGGTCGGGGTAGAGCAAGTCGACCACATCCTTGCCATACAGCTTCAGCACATTGGTCATCTCCATATCTTTGTCGCCCATGTTAAGCGTCTGCGCCATAGACTTGAGTAGTAGTGCGCATTTCAGCGGAGTCCAGGGTTCCGGCTCGTAGTTAAGCAACTTGTATTCAAACGGGAGCTTCTTGTATTCAAGCGATTTGATATAATCATTGATACCTGCCGTGTACCGATCAACCATCATTTTTGATACTGGGTCATCGGTCAGCGCCTTCAATGCATTTTCAGCGGCGTATACCATGCCATGGCGCCTTTGTCCGCGGTCGTAATTAAGAATTACATCTCCCTTACCCGCTCCTGTTATTTCGGACACGCGTCCCGCAGCGGCATGCGTCTGAAATTCCATTTGCCACAACCTGTCGGCTGCAGTCACATATCCTTGAGTGTAATAGAGGTCCTCGTCGTTTTTAGCGAAAATATGGGGAATGCCGATGCTATCGAACGTTACGGTTACCTGGTCGCTAATGCCTGAAAGATCCAGTTCCTCAGATCCGGTGGGCGCTGAATCTTCAATATTTTGCCAAAAGCCATGGAACGGATCCAGGAATTTTCCAAGTGCTGGCACAGGATTACCGGCAATCACCCATCGGTTATCTAGGACGTAGATCAAAAATACGGTTATAATTAAAGAGATAACGAAGCTGAGAATGCGCATTCTTTAAGATGAGGTTTAAGGTTTAAAGTTTAAGGTTTAAAGTTGTGGGTCCGAGCGCTCGCAATCGAGACGATTGGTTTAAGGTTTAAAGTTTAAGGTTTAAAGTTGTGCGCCCGAGCGGTTGTACGAATAATATAAGGTGTGTCGTCCGCGGGAGTCAGAAACTTTAAACTTTAAACTTTAAACTTTCAACTTTTAGTTATTTTTCGGCCTTAAATATTCCAGAAATATAACGAATAATTCCCTTGAAGAGCATTCTGTCTCAATACTCAAAATCACAGATTAAAAAGGCTGGTAATATCAAAGCGATATTTTTTGATATCGATGGCGTGCTGAGCGATGGCAAAATAATTTATGATGAGACGGGTAAAGAGATCAAAAATTTCAGCGTCAAGGATGGCTATATCATCAGGCATTTAAAAAAGGCAGGCATTATTGTCGGTGCTATTTCGGGGCGTGAATCAGGAGTAACGCAGAAACGTTGTGCCGAACTCAAACTCGATTTTTGTCACCAGGGTATTGTGAATAAAGCCGAGACTTTTGAAAAGCTTGCAAAGCATTACCAACTTCGGATGAAGGAGGTCGCATTTATTGGTGACGATATCAATGACCTTTGTGTTTTTGAATTGGCGGGACTAAGTGTTTGTCCGGCTGATACATTTAGGTATATAAAGGAGCGCGCTGATCTCACAACATTTGCAAAAGGGGGAGAAGGTGTTCTGAGAGAAGTAGCGGATTTGGTGCTTGCCGCTCAGGATAAATTTGAGAAGGTTCTTGAATCGGAGAGAAGGAGATGATGTTTTACCACCGAGTCACAGAGTACACAAAGCTCGCACGGAGAGTTTTTTTGTTTAATATATCTCCGTGAACCTCTGTGCCCTCTGTGCCTCTGTGGTTGAAAATCGAAACTTTTAAATCCGAAAAAAATACAATTAACATAGCTAACACAAGTCCGCCATGATGAAACAATTCACTGATAAAGTTCAAATCACGGATAACATCGAGTTGGGTGGCAATCGTATGGTGCTTTTCGCCGGACCTTGTGCAGCGGAGAGCTATGACATATGCATGGAAACCGGCGAGCACGTAAAGAAGCTTTGCGCAGCAATGGACATCGCTTATGTTTTCAAGTCATCATTTGATAAAGCAAACCGTACATCATCATCATCATATCGCGGTCCTTCACTCGAAAGTGGACTTGAGATTCTTTCGCGTGTGAAGAAAGATCTCAATGTTCCCATCGTAACAGATGTACACGAATCATATCAGTGTGCTGAAGTAGCAACCGTTGTTGATGTGCTGCAGATACCTGCGTTCCTCTGTCGCCAAACGGACCTGCTGAAGGCCGCAGCCAGGACCGGCAAGGCTGTGAAAGTAAAGAAAGGGCAGTTCATGGCGCCGGAAGACATGAAGTTTGCTGTTGACAAGGTAAAAGGAGAGGGAAACAACAACGTTTTTCTCACAGAGCGAGGTGCAAGCTTTGGCTATCACAATCTGATTGTTGATATCCGGTCGTTGCCCATCATGCGACAGTACAGTCCTGTTATCTTTGATGTAACGCATTCCATTCAGCAACCCGGTGGTCTGGGGGGCTCATCCGGAGGCCAACGCGAGTTTGCTCCCTTCCTGGCTCGTGCAGCTGCCGCCGCCGGCGTCGACGGATTTTTCATCGAAACACATCCAACGCCAGAAAAAGCGCTCAGTGACGGACCCAATATGATACCGCTGTCTGAGATGGAGGAGTTCCTTGCCATGATTCACGAGTTTTGGAAGTTGGAGAGGACCTCCCCGGTGAACAGGTAATTAAGGCAATAGGTATAGGGTATAAAGGTATAGGGACGCCAGATTGAGATCACCATCGCGGAAACATTCATCATTCGACGTTCGATATTCAACTTCAAACCTCAAACCTCAAACCTCAAACCCTAAACCCTGAACCCTAAACCTTGAACTTTAAACTTTAAACCTTGAACATTAGAGAGTATCTCCTACCTTTGCAGCCCGGTAACTAACTCTATTGTTTTAGTGGACATAACGGCAAGCATGACCAATCTGAAAATAAGCGCCAGCGCCATGGCCTTTGAGCGATGTATTCGGTGTTGTCGCACCGACATCGTTTGCATTGCTTGATTATTTCACTACAACTATTTTATCGTGAATCACATTTATCCCATTAAGACTAAAGTAAGCAAGGATCAGCGCGAGCAGCTAATGAATCAACGTGCTGTGTTGATATGGTTTACGGGCCTGTCTGGGTCGGGAAAATCCACACTTGCAGTCCAGCTGGAGGCGCAACTTTCAGATCTCTGCTTCAAAACCTATTTATTGGACGGTGACAATATTCGCGCGGGTTTAAATAAAGATCTTTCATTTACTGATGAAGGCAGAGTCGAAAACATTCGCCGGATCGGAGAGGTGGCGAAACTATTGCTAGACGCAGGCATTGTGGTATTGTCGGCGTTTATATCGCCATTCCAGGCCGACCGACAGCAAGTACAACAAATCGTGGGTGCTGCAAACTACATCGAGGTCTTTGTTGATGCACCATTGGAACTCTGTGAGCAACGCGACGTAAAAGGATTATATAAAAAAGCTCGAGCTGGTGAAGTAAAGAATTTTACTGGCATCGACTCGCCATATGAGGCGCCCGAAAATGCGGACCTTGTTTTGCCCACGGGTGAACTGAGTGTAGAGGAGTCCGTGGCGAAGCTGATTGACTTCGTTTTACCTAGAATAAGGAATAAGTAATAAGGTATAAGGTATAAGGGTATAAGGTATAGGGTATAGGGTATAGGGGTGCGACTGAAGAAAATTTCAATTTCTTTCCATGTGGTGAAATTTAAATGCCAAACCAATGAAGGATAGTTTAGTTATAAAATTAGTTAGTGGTTTAACTCATGAGACGAACGTTCAAGTTGCGTCCCTATACCCTATACCCTATACCTTATTCCCTATTCCTTATTCCCCTCGCAGAAAAGTCAAAAAAATGACTAGGGATGAGTATTAATGCTTCGTAGCAATAAAAATATGAGTCAATATTACTTAACACATTTAAAGGAACTCGAATCGGAAGCCATCTTTGTTATCCGTGAGGTTGTGGCGCAGTTTGAGAGACCTGCGTTGTTGTTTTCCGGTGGGAAGGATTCCATCGTGTTGGCATACCTGTCGCGCAAGGCATTCTATCCTGCAAGAATTCCATTTCCACTGGTTCATATTGACACGGGTCATAATTTCCCGGAGACAATGGAATACCGCGATTGGCTGGTGAACGAACTTGGCGTCAGGCTTGTCGTTGGTTCGGTGCAAGAAAGCATTGACAAAGGCCGCACGAAAGAAGAAACAGGATGGAACGCCAGCAGGAACGCGCTTCAAACGGTAACGCTACTGGACACTATTGAAGCGAATAAATTTGATGCTTGTATGGGTGGCGCGCGACGCGATGAAGAAAAAGCGCGTGCTAAAGAAAGGTTCTTCTCCCACCGCGATGAATTCGGACAATGGGATCCGAAAAATCAGCGTCCGGAGTTGTGGAATTTATTCAATGGCCGCAAGCATATCGGCGAACATTTCCGGGTGTTCCCAATTTCCAACTGGACAGAGATGGATGTATGGCAATACATCTACAGCGAGAACATCAAGATTCCAACTCTTTACTTTTCGCATGAGCGCGAAGTAATTGTCAGGGATGGCGCAATACTTTCAACATCTGAATGGTTGAAGCTAAAGCCAGGAGAAGTGCCTGTCAGAAAAGTCGTGCGCTTCAGAACTTGTGGTGACATGCCCATTACCGGAGCAGTTGAATCCTCCGCCGACACTGTGGAAAAGATTATTGAAGAAGTCGCCGCCTCCCGCAAAACCGAACGCGGTTCCCGTGCAGATGATAAGAGATCTGAAACAGCGATGGAGGATAGGAAAAAGAGCGGATACTTTTAAGTGTGTAAATTGTGTTTAAGTGTTTAAGTGTTTAGGTGTTTAAGTGTCGGCTCGCACTGAAGAGCACCTGATAGTCAGGTTTAGCTGATCGCTTTTGATTAAAGAACTAATAAAAAATGATTCCGGGTAGGATGAATTGGCTGCTTTAGAAATAACTTCAAAATAAACACAAGTACTGAAACACCAAAAGCACGTACACACATAAACACTTAAACACCTAAACACCTAAACACTTAAACACTCAAAAATGTCACACTATCTAAATAACCAACTACTCCGCTTTACCACTGCAGGCAGCGTCGATGATGGAAAGAGTACGCTGATCGGTCGGCTGTTGTACGATAGCAAATCTATTTTCGAAGATCAGTTGGAAGCGGTGGAGGCATCCAGCGCGAAGAAGGGTTTTGATTATGTTGACTTGTCGTTGCTAACGGATGGGCTGAAGTCGGAGCGGGAGCAGGGCATTACCATCGATGTGGCATATCGTTATTTCGCGACACCGAAGCGGAAATTTATTATCGCCGATACTCCCGGACACATTCAGTACACCCGTAACATGGTGACGGGCGCTTCAACAGCAAACCTCGCGTTGATCCTCATCGATGCGCGTAAGGGGCTCGTTGAACAAACCTACCGCCATTCATTTATTGCTTCATTGTTAAAGATCCCGCACATCATCGTGTGCGTTAATAAAATGGATCTTGTCGGTTATAAAGAAGAAGTGTTTGAGCAAATTGTCGAGGACTACAAAGCGTTTTCTGCCAAGCTGGAGGTATCCGACATTCAGTTTGTGCCTATCAGCGCTTTGGTCGGTGATAATGTGGTGAACCGATCTGAGAATATGGATTGGTATCAGGGCGCAACGCTCATGCACATGCTGGAGACTGCCCACATTGAAAGCGACTACAACCATATTGACAGCCGTTTTCCTGTACAGTATGTAATTCGTCCGCAGTCAAAAGAGTTTCCAGATTTCAGGGGATATGCAGGTCGCATTGCCGGTGGAATCTTCCGGCCCGGTGAAGATATTATTGTTTTACCTTCGGGTTTTACTTCTAAGATAAAAGCGATCGAGCTTGGAGGCGTTCCCGTCGAGGAGGCATTCGCGCCGATGTCGGTGACCATTACCCTTGAAGATGAGATTGACATTAGCAGGGGGGATATCATTGCCAAGCCGAACAATCACCCGCAGTCCGGGCAGGA
>JAEZBX010000230.1 GCA_023412765.1 Bacteroidota bacterium | reverse complement strand
CTCTAAATATTATGGGCAAAAAATCATGGGAGGTCCAGCATCTTGATACGTTGGACATGTGGAAGTTTGGGGATTACAAACATTACACGTCGCTTGACCTTCTCGCCAGTCTTTTCAACATTCCCTCTAGTAAGAATGGAATTGATGGCAGCCAGGTGAATTCCGTTTACTATCAGGACAATGATCTTGGTAGAATCAAGGATTATTGCATTCAGGATGTCGTGGTATTGGCACAGTTGTTCCTTAAGCTTAAAAGTATTAACCCACCAAGTTTGTCAGTCAGGCATGCTGAATAAACTTTTATCTCGTAGTATTACGTAGGCAATTAACCTTCCGGATCTACCTATGTTTAACAATAGACCGCAGGTTATACTCACATATGAGCAAGAATAAGAAATCAAAAAGCAAATCAGGAAAGGACATAAAGAGCCAGATGCAGGTGTCAATACTGACACTGCTGGATCAAAGCGACGGAAAAGGCTACTCTTTCAAGCAGATCGTAAAAAAATTAGGGCTAAAGAAAAAAGATGATATTAAGCTCGTCGGAAGGATGATCGACGAGTTCGTTGAAGAGAACCGCATCGAAGAAGTGCGCGATGGAAGTTATCGCGGAATTGCGAAGGAAGAACAAGTTACAGGAATTGTGGATCATGTAAGTTCACGGTTTGCCTATGTGAAGATTGGTGGTGACTTGCCGGACATTTATATAAAAGACCGTGACCTTGGTTCCGCAGTCGATGGTGATACGGTTGAGATCGCAATCTTTCCCACACGACATGGTGAACATCAGGAGGGAAAAGTAACAAAAGTTTTACACAGGAACAGGAATCGGTTTGTTGGTCGTGTAGAGGTCTCGAAGAACTTTGCATTCGTGGTTGCTGATGCGCGTAAAATTCATACTGATTTTTTCATTTACCCGGAAAATATCAATGGTGCAACGAGCGGTGACAAAGTAATTGTAGAAGTTACTTCCTGGGCAGAGAATGACCGGAAGCCCGAGGCTAAGGTGGTAGAAATCCTGGGAAAGGCCGGCGAGAACGAGGCGGAGATTCATTCGATCATGGCGGAGTTTGAGTTGCCTTTCAGGTTTCCTGAACGTGTCAATGCTGAGTCGAAGAAGATAGCTGAAGGCATTACCCAAGAGGAAATTGACAAGCGTTGGGATTTCCGCGATGTTATCACTTTTACTATCGACCCCGAGGACGCCAAAGATTTTGATGATGCGCTTTCATTTAGAAAACTCGATAATGGGTTATATGAAATTGGGGTTCATATTGCGGATGTTACACATTATATACAACCCAATTCAATTCTCGATCAGGAAGCATTTGATCGGGCTACGTCGGTTTATCTTGTGGACAGGACAGTCCCTATGCTACCGGAGAGGCTATCCAACGAATTGTGTTCGCTACGGCCGAGGGAAGATAAGCTGACATTTGCTGCGGTGTTTGAGATGGATGAAAAGGGCAAGATTAAAAAGGAATGGTTTGGACGAACGATTATCCATTCCGACGTCAGATTTACCTATGAAGAAGCTCAGACAATATTGGAGCATGGGCAGGGCGTTTTGGCGGAAGAACTCCGGATCTTGAATGATATAGCCAAGAAGTTGCGAAAGGAAAGGTTTAGCAAAGGCGCGGTGAATTTTGAAACAACAGAGGTAAAATTTAAGCTGGATCCAAAAGGGAAACCACTTGCCGTTATTCCCAAGGTTCGTAAAGATGCACATAAACTAATCGAAGAGTTTATGTTGCTTGCTAACAAACAGGTCGCCACGTTCGTGTATAATCACAAGAAGCAAAAGGAGAAGAATACATTCGTTTATCGTATTCACGATTTCCCGGATCCTGAAAAAGTAAAAGACTTTTCAGTTTTTGCGCGGCAGTTCGGTCACAAAATGAACATCGACGAAAATTCTATCTCAAGCTCGCTGAATAGATTGATGAACGAGATTGAAGGGAAGCCTGAGCAAAACATTCTGGAACAACTTGCCATTCGCACGATGGCTAAGGCAAAATATTCTACCGATGTAAAAGGCCACTTTGGATTGGCATTTAATCACTATACGCATTTTACGTCACCAATTCGTCGGTATCCGGACATGATGGTACATCGAATGCTTCAACACTATATTGATGGTGGAAAGCATCTTAACAAGGCCGAGTATGAAGAAAAATGCGTTCACTCTTCAGAGCGCGAAAAGAGGGCAGCCGATGCTGAGAGAGCATCTATCAAGTATAAACAGGTAGAATTTATGGCTGCCGCCGAAAAGAAAGCTTTTGAAGGACTGATATCCGGAGTAACTGAATGGGGAATCTATGTAGAGATCATCGAGACAAAATGCGAGGGCATGATCCGTCTTTCCGATATGTCGGATGATTTTTATGAATTTGACGAAAAGAATTATCGACTGATCGGAAGAAGAAAGAGAAAGGTTTTTACCTTGGGCGATAAGGTTAATGTACGTGTGAAGAAAACAGACATCGACAAGCGGTTGATCGATCTCGTGTTCGCTGATCGCGAGGATAAGGATGACTTTGATGACTTTGAGGAACGCAGTGAGCGAGGGAGAAGGCCTGCGTCGAGGTCGAGGAGACGATAGTTTTCGGGTAAGTAGTGAGTAGTAAGTGGTGAGTAGTAAGTGGTAAGTGGTAAGTAGTAAGTGGTAAGTGGTAAGTAGTAAGTAGTAAGTAGTAAGTAGTAAGTAGTACCTTTGCAAGTGCCGACCTTATACCCTATACCTTATACCTTCACCTTTACAGCGGAACCCATAAATTGAACTGAACTCACTAGCAGTGATAGAAACCTACGCGCAGCTCATCGAAAAAGAAATCAAAAGACAAAAGTTTGGCAGGGAGCCGGCGTCATTGTATGAGCCAATTCGTTATTTGATGGCGTTGGGTGGTAAGAGATTGCGACCTATGTTGACATTGCTCGCTTATCAATTGTATAAGGACAATCCCCGCGATGTGATAAAGTACGCGGTAGCTGTTGAAGCATTTCACAACTTCACGCTGATGCATGACGATATAATGGATAAAGCTCCGTTGCGACGTGGAAAGGCAACGGTCCATGAGAAGTGGGATATCAGCACGGCAATACTTTCGGGAGATGTTATGTTGGTGAAGGTTTACGAGATGTTGTTGGATATTGAAGATCAGAAATTAAAAACTGTTTATAAAGCGTTTAACAGATGCGCAACGGAGGTTTGTGAGGGGCAACAATGGGACATGGAGTTTGAAAAACACCAAACCATCGCTGAGGCGCAATACTTGAGAATGATTCGACAAAAAACCGCGGTGCTGTTAGGTTTTAGTCTTGAACTGGGTGCTATTCTTGCCGGCGCTTCCGCCGCAGATTGTGAGCTCCTTCGCGAATTTGGGATCAACATCGGTATTGGATTTCAGTTGAAGGACGATTTGTTGGATGCCTATGGCGATTCAAAAAAATTCGGGAAGATTGTCGGCGGAGACATAGTTGCAAACAAGAAGACGTTTTTATTGATTAAGTCATTGGCCGTTGCGGACAAGCGCCAACATCGAGAGCTGGATTATTGGCTGTCGGCGAAAAAATTTGATAAGACGGAAAAGGTCTCTGCGGTGAAAGAAATTTATGATGCTTTGTCAATATCAAGGTTGACGGAAAAGAAGATAAACCTCTATTTCAAAAAAGGCTTTAACAGTTTTGAAAAGGTTGATTGCCCTGATAAAACAAAATCAATACTGCGCCGTTATACCATGCAATTGATAGAACGGGAGTTTTAGCGATGACTATCGACTATTGTTCTTCAATAGTCACAGGTACGGGAACTGCGAGGCGGGTACACTTACCATTTCTACGGCACTGCCGTTACATTGATTCAACATATTAAAACTTAGTTTTTTGCCATGCATCTGACGGGTATTGTGAGCAAAGGGTCAGCCAGGGTGTTTGACGCACTTGGTCCAACAGTGGAGTTTCTCACCTCTCCGATGGAAAAAGATTCGACTTTTTGTGTGATGAAGGGATCAATTCCCGCCGGATATTCCGTGCCTTTGCACAGTCATCCTGATGAAGAAAGCTTCTATATTCTATCGGGATCCGTTGAAGCGATGGTACAGAGTAATAATAATCGAAAGTGGGTTACGATTGGAGAAGGTGATTTTGTCCATATCCCTGCCAACGTTCGTCATGCATGGAGAAACAATTCTGATCAGCCAGTTGACGGAGTAATTGTTACAACTCCAAGGCTGGGTAAATTCTTTCAGGAGATCGGGCGTCCCGTTATTGCCGGAGAACATATTGAACCTACTCCTGGACAACTCCAGAATTTTATGAAAGTGGCTGCGCGATACAACCATTGGTTAGCAAGCCCGGACGAGAATGCGTCTATCGGGATATTTTAGAAAAGCATAGATGACAGTTAGGCAAGCGAAAAAATGAGATTGCCTTGTTTTTCGGTTTTTAAAAGGATTGGACCCCGATGGATCTATCATTTTGTAGCATGGCCTTCACTCGTCAATCTGAGACAAAGTCCAAGTGATGGGAATCGCAAAGTTTTTTCGTTGATCCGTTTTGTAGGCATGACTACACCTTACGCAACAATTGTGGCGATACTTTCCAATGTTCGTTTCGATCAACCTTGATGGAGGCAGTCTTATTGTTAAGTCTGAGAATAATACCTGAATGCAACTTGCCATCGCTTCCATCCCATACAACATTATCGCCAACATTAAATTTTGTCAGCGATAGCAATGATTCAGCCTTCTCCATCAGCCGAAGCCGTTCAACTACCATTTTATTCAGGACCAATAGCTCATACTGGGTCATGCCCCTCAGAATCGGTTCAAACTTCTCAATGATGGGATGTACATTATCTAATTCATTCATATCAGGATGACCTACGCAATTTTGAAATATTGTTCAATATCTTTTTTAAGGCTTGGTGAAAATCTTTCTTTTCAGGTGGATCTCCAAAAAACATATCATCAATATCTACGTCATTGTAGTTGAGCATTTCCCTTACTAATTGCTCCGACATGTCTATAAACATATTTTCATCGGTGCATTCGCTACTGAGGAGACCAAACTGCAATGTTAAATCATGATGAAAACGCTCTGCCTCAAGCATAATAGCGTTGTATGCCTCATCAGAGAGGTCGTCGGTATCAAAATCCATTCTGAGCTTTTTTTGGCAATTTACCGGTACCAAGTTAAGCATTTTGTGAGCAGCTTATACTCCGGAAGGGTATAGAATAGTGGGTAAAGATGTGTTCATTGCAAAGTAATATACTGAATAACTTAAATTTAAATAGAATAACGTAAAAATACGTTGCAAAACTTAAAGTTAAGTTGTAAACTTGTCTTGCTGATCAACAACGCAAAAAATGCAAACTGTCACTTTAACCAAGGCAGAGGAGAAAATAATGAAAATTCTCTGGGGTATCGGAGAAGGTTTTATCAAGGATATAATCGAACAATACCCCGACCCAAAACCACCGTACAATTCGGTATCAACGATAGTACGGGTACTTGTACAAAAAGAGATAGTGGGGTTCAGGGCCTATGGCAACACTCATCAATATTACCCGCTCATCACACGGGAAGAATACAGTAAAGGCCAATTGTCAAAGCTCATTTCCGACTACTATAACAATTCGCTGACAGAGGTAATGAGCTTTTTTACCGAAAGCAAAAAGCTAAGTAAAAAAGAATTGGATGAGGCAATGAAAATGCTACAGGAATTAAAGTCAAAGAAGAATGGCTAAGGTATTGATGTATTTACTGGAGTCAAGCATTTTGTTGACGCTATTCTATTGTGTCTACCGGCTGGTTTTTTCTCGGGAGACGTTTTTTAGCCTTAACCGTTTCTATCTCCTGACGTCGGTAGTTGCAGCGTTGCTGATTCCGTTGCTTAGCCTCGACCTTATGCCAAAAAAAGTATCGGCTCTTGATAGCCCAATTGAACAGCTTAGCAAATTGAGGACGTCGTACTATGATGCGGTGGACGCGTGGGAATTCGATGTTAGACGTGGCGGGCAAGCACCTCATCGTGACACCAAAATAGTGCCTGCACACTTTTATTATGATTTAGTTCTGCTTACAATTTTGTTCGTGTATGCCGTCGGCGTAGTAGTGTGTCTGTTGCGCAATGTCCAAACTATGCTTTGGATCCGCCGTATGATTTCTTCTTTACCAAATGTATCAGGGAATCGACTAACAATCGTGAAAATTCCGGAAGGGATAGCGCCGTTCTCCTTCTTTCGACATGTTTTCGTTCATGATGAGATGATCGATTCTCCCGATTTCGATCAATTTCTCGCCCATGAAAAAACACATATCGAGCAGAGGCATTCCATAGATCTTGTTTTTGTTCAAATCGTTGCCATGTTTTTCTGGTTTAATCCTGTAATGTGGTATTTGATTAAATCTTTAAAAACTACACATGAATACATAGCAGATAAGAAAATAATCGCTTCGGGTTATTCCATGGTTGAGTATCAGGCCTTGCTTTTGAAGCAGTTGATCAGCAACAACTCACACGGGTTGGTACACAATTTCAATTTATCATTCATTAAAAAAAGAATAGCCATGATGAAAAATAGAAGATCTGGATGGTTGGGCAAAATAAAAGTGTCCCTGGCCATCGTTGGCGCACTGATTGTCAGCGCAGTTGTAATTCAATGCAATACAAAGTTAGATGACGATGCATTGAAATCGGGAAATGCAAACGGTAGTGAAAATAATACTGCCCTAAATTTACCTGTATTACCGAAGACGGGATATCACTTCAATGGTGACCCCAACAATGGGTTGGTATTTGCAATTGAAGGTGACAAGTTGACCATCGACGGAAAAGTATATCAGGTGGATCAAATCTCTTCTGTAATTCAAAACAAGGGACTGTCTACCGAAACAGGATTCATTGAAATGCATGTTGATAAGAATCAGAAGATGGGGCTTGTACGGGATGTGGAGTTCGAACTGCGCAAAGCTGACAGAAGAAAGTTGATTTATGTTGGTGTTGCAATAGATGGCTCAAAGGTGGAAACGCCAATTTTGTTGCCGCCTACTCCTGATGATGCAAGGCGACTGGGGATATTTGTAGAATCCGACTTAACAAAAGCGGAAACAGATGGTCGAACGGCCATCCTTAAGTTCAAGGCGGAGAATACTGCAGGAAGGGAGAACCAGGAGAAAGTACACAGTTTTGTGAAGGAGCACTTGGACAAATCATCAACCGATTATGTAGTAAGTCTGAAGTACGACGATAACGACACCTATGAATCCTTCCTGAGGAATCTGCATTTCATAAGGGAAGGTTACATCCAAATTTATCAGGAGCGTTCACAAGCATTGTTCGGAAAAGATTATTACGATGTTTCAAAGGAGGAATACCAGGTGGTTCGAAAGAATGCGCCTATGGCTATTTCAATTGCAGAAGGCGATGAAATATGATCCGACCTACTGAAAGGCATCTTTGATTCTCACCAGAGAGAACGTGACAACGCACAAAGGCTACACGAGATCGTATCCAAAAACTCGGTGTAACCTTTGTGCACTCAGTATCTCCGTGGTAAAATTTATTTCAAGCACCAAACTTAAGTTTGATTGATGCTTCAAAAGCTTTTACCATTTCTATTGGTGTAAGCGAAGTTGTGTCTATTCGTATCGCTCCATATTCGACAGCCTGTTTTCGCAAGAATAGCAACCAGTTTTTCATCTTATCGTTTGCTAATTCGGGTTGATTTCGTTCTTCCCGAAGCCGTTTCTCCATAACCTCTTCACTGCAATCTAGAAGAACAATCCTGTAGTTGACGAAGTCTTGCTGCTCGAAACCCTTTTTAATAAACTGAAGATTAACCTGGCCCTCAAGAAAAATTTTTTCGCTATCATAATTATGCACGGCTTTATAAATCCATTCTTGAGCCTTAGCTTCTTGCCACGCCTGAGGTGAACCAAATTCTTTAATCATCTCAGAAATTTCAGGTACGCCAATCTGATCGAAATGAAGAAAAGTCCAGGGGCGATTATGGTACTTTTCCTGAAGCATGGTCACCAACGTAGACTTACCCACCCCGGACGCGCCTGTGATAAAATAGATTTGTTTTACTTTTCTTAACGATTTGTTTTGCATTGCCAATTTTTTCACCGGCCGCCCCGGCTAACTGAAAGGCGAGAGGCAAACGTTCAAGTTGCGTCCCTATACCTTATACCTTATACCTAAATTTACTTTCGACACCACTATTCCCTTTTCCTCTTTTCAAACAGGAATATAGCAGCTGCAAATTCACAATTGGTAAAGAATTCTGTGGATGATGCTTCTGTAGCCATCGTAATTTTTCTGAAAATTCTTCTGGGAAGGAGATTGCCCCATGAACAATGGAACACTTAGCCTGAAAATCAGCCCCCTCAAGATAAGTTGTTCTTTCAAAAGCCTATCAACGTTTAATAAATCTAAACTTTCGATAGGTGCACCATACCAAGCTATTGAATCAACCAGCAAAAGTACCTCCGCATACTCTTTCGGATAAAATCCGGGTGTAAAATCGATGACTACCGGCCGCTCATTTTTATCGAAGAGAATGTTTCCTGCGAGGTCAACGTGAACAAGTTGATCAGGCATTTCCAGACGTGTTCTAATATTTAATAAGGCTCTTATTTCTTTTGGAATTTCTAGCTGTGAAGAAGCGGACTGTGACCACGCTATGCCTTGTGCTTTCGTCCATGGATTTTCCCATGAATCGAAACTGGATGGTTTTGATATTTTGGAAATGATACTGTTAAGACTTCGACATGCATTAAGTTTTTCTTCCAATCGGTCCGGGAAAAATTGCGCATCAAAATATCGGGTCGCACCGATGTTATCTTCAACAAAATTTCCTGCTCGGGATTTTATAGGTACAGC
>JAEZBX010000206.1 GCA_023412765.1 Bacteroidota bacterium | reverse complement strand
TTTGGACTTGCTGCAAATACGCTTCACGATCTTCAATAAGATCTACCTTGTTCAACACTACGATGGGATTGATATCACAAGCTGAAACTTGTGTGAGATATCTTTCGAGTCGCATGAGGTTATAGTCTCGATCCAGGCCTTGAACAAGTAATGCAAAATCGACATTTGTTGCCAGTACCTGGCGCTCGGTCTTGTTCCCTGGATTCTTTCGTGCTAATGCATTCATGCGCGGCATAACACCGATAATGTATCCGCTCTCGCCATAATCAAGAAATATCACCCAGTCGCCGACCTTAGGAAGATCTTCCGGTTCCGTTCCGTATAGCAGTTTGCCTGAGAGCTCTGTCTCAAGGTCATTAAATTTTGTTGCCAGATAATACTTAAAACCTTTTATGCTGATGACACGGCCAATCGATTCGCCGTTGGACAATGTATATGATGAGTGGGGGTATAGCTCCCAGCCATAATTTTTGAGAGATGTCATTTATGAAATAATTTTTGGCGGATGCGATGGCGCCTAGATGCACGACAGACATCCGTTATTGTGTAACAATAAGATTTTGAGAAGAAATAATCAGCAGCAGCTACAGGTGGTGCTGCACGTTAGGCAATTATTCCGGCGATAAGGCTAGTGATCCTTGTTAGCATATGACAGCTCAAAGTTATCAAAAAAGTCAAGATTGTAACTCACACTAATTTTTTTAGAACGAAAGATGTCGTTTTGTTCCTATTCCAGCTTCGACTTCACAGCCACATTTGCATCATAAAAGCTAAGGCATCGGGTAACAGATTCCTCAGTGTTGAGGTGAAAATAATGGAAGGAGTGTTGATCATTTAATAAGGCGGATCATTTAATAACGCGATGCAACATGTTCGATTTATTTTATTCGGATTCAACTTTAAATAATAAAAATGGAAACTATCAATTTAAACAAACTTGAACTAACCGAATTTGTCGGTGTCAGTAATTCTAAACAACATTGTCGTGCTACGTTCCCTTTATTGGGATCTAACGGATCGAAAAAACTTGCGGCGGTTTATTTTGAGCTTGAGCCGGGCGACCATCTTGGAAGGCACACAGACTCGGCTGAGGAACTGCTTTTTGTTGTAGAGGGAAATGTCTTAATTACAGTTGGGAACAAGTCCGTTGCGGCTGGTCGTGGTCAAATGGTGCTGGTTCCCGAAATGGAACCTCATGACATACAGAACCAGGGCGAGGAGAAAGCTAAAATTCTCGGTGTCTTTGGTGGAGTAAACCAAATAGTCGCCACTTTCGAAGAATCCTGGATTCCTACATATTCCAATGTGGTAGACACTTCTGTTCTTTGATAAAGGCCGGCGGCAAGGAGCTGCCGGCATATTAACTTTATAGTGATAAAAGAGTAATCCGAACCAAATGACATTGAATTCGTACACAAATTCGTAGAATTAATACAATGTTAATCCCTGATATACCCGTATGACATTGATTGATGAATATCAGCCGCCCCAATCGCTTTCAGGATATATCCAAAGCTATTGGCAAGGAAATTTTAACATCGCGGGCGAAAGGAAAATTTCACATTCCGTTCTTCCCACTGGATGTATTGAGCTGATTATACATTTAAGCAACCATCGGTGTCTGCTTTCTGCCGATTCTCAAGATTGGCAACCATCACCGACGTTTACTTTATTAGGACTATTTGAAAAGCCCTATACGGTACAATTTGAAAAGCCTGTCGATGTTTTTGGAATAAGATTCTACCCTGACGGAATTCGCCAAACTTTCGGTGTGCCACCAGCAGAATTTCTGTCGACATACGATGATTGTGTATCAGTTTTGGGCAACACGCTTGATACTTTTTTTTCGAAGATAAAGGCCGCGAAGGATTGCAATTCGAGAATCGATATTTCGAATCAATTTCTACAACACGAGCTCTCGAAACGCAAGATGAAATATGATTATACTCATCTCGCCATGACACTTGCAAGGAGATCATCCGGACTAACGACTTACCAGGAGCTTGTGAAACAAATACCGATAAGTCCACGCCAGCTTCAGCGTGAATTTCAGAAAATATACGGGATTTCAGTCAGAGACTACTTGCGCCTCACCAGAATAAATGCCATTTATAGGTACATGTTATCTGGCAATATTGATCTCAGCCAACTTCCGTATCAAATGGAATTTTTTGATCAGTCCCACTTTATCAAAGAGTTCAAAATCTACTCCGGGGTTCCACCTAAAAAATTCCTAAAGGCCAAAGAGACTTTTATTGTGAATCCGACTTGAATTTCTAATTGAGCGCTGGAAATAAATCGTAGGATTGATTGAAGAATCTGAACATTTCTTTGGATCTTAATGTATCCAAGTTCACTCACACTTGAAGTATGAAAGCATCTTATACACTCAAATTGTGCGTGCTATCACTACTCTCATTTTTTATAGCGTGCCAGAAAGAGAGTGTTGAAAGGACAATATCAAAAGAAACAATCGAAAAACACCTGGCTCAAAATATTACGGTATTTGGTTCTTATGCCGTAGTAAAATTGCCTGTCAAGACCGGCGTTAAGGTATGGAATCCAGTGCAGGTCGTTCGCGGCCCTGATGATGTGATCTATGCTGCAAACCACACCGGTGAAATCTATAGTTTAACAGACACTGATGGTGATAATTTGGAAGACCATGCAACCCTATACTGTGATGTCAGAGAGCAGGGACTTCGGTCGCCTGCAAGTATCGCTTTCAATGGCCCTGATCTCTATGTGGGCACGGCACAGGAAGTTCGAATTTACACGGACAATGACGGAGACAGGAAGGCCGATGTCAATCGTTCTTTTCTCAAAGACATACCGCATAGCGAACACCCTTATGAGTGGTGTTCTGGCCTTACCTTCGCCTCCGACGGAACTCTTTACCTTGTTCTGACCACTGACTCATGGAATGCTGGCGCATCGCCCGACCCGGATAAATGGCGAGGATCTATTCTTCGAATTAGTTCTGACGGCAACAAAGTAGAGCGCTTCGCCACAGGGGTTCGGTCAGTTGCCAGTATGGTTTTTAATGAACACAATGATCTTCTTTTTATAGATAACGAAGGTGGTGGTAATCCGACGGAGGAGCTAAATGTTGCTGTAAAAGATCATTTTTATGGACACAATCCTGTAAAGTTTGACAGCCCGCCAATAACTCCGCCAGTGTATGATCTGAAAACAGAAGTTGCGCCTGCTGGAATGGAATTTAATCCTTCAACCAACGACTTTGGTGGAACCGCAGGGGAGCTGTTTATCGCATTCTATGGTCCGGGAGAACGATGGAACCGGGGTGCGATCGGCCGGTTACAAATGATAAAACAAAATGATGGTGTTTATACGGTAAAGGAATTTCCTGTCGCAAAAGGGATCGCAAAAGTATCGGACCTAACTTTCGGATCTAACGGTGACCTATATGTGGCACATGTTGGTCGAACGGATTATTGGTATCAACCTGTTGATTCAACTGAAGGCGCATTTTATCGGTTAATCTACGCACCGTGGGTAAAACCGTCTCCAATGGAAGTCGTGTCGGAATCAACAAACTCATCGGAAAGCACCCTTGAAATGGGGCGAGACCTCTTTGCACGAGCGGCGTGTAGTGCGTGCCATAGTGTTGATGGAAAAACTGAACTTATAGGTCCCAACCTGAAAGATATCGGACATGTTTATTCCCGTGAGGAATTGTTGGAGGAGATCAAGTCGCCGTCGCTTAGAATAAAGCCAAGCATGATTGCTTCAAGAGTAAGTCTGAAAAATGGTGAAATATTGCTTGGAAGGATTGTGAACTCGGATGAAAAAAGGATTCGATTGATGGTTGTAGGTAATCGCATTGTTGATATTCCAAAGGAAGAAATTCTAAAGGAAGAATTTTCCAAAAGTTCGCTCATGTATGAAAACCTTCTTCATGGGATGTCAAGTGAGGAGGTCGATGCATTGTTGTCGTACCTTATCAGCCTGAAGGATAGCAATGAGAGATTATAAGACCGCTCTCGTAACCAACCCTGAAATTGAAGTGCCTGATACACCGCATTTTTTTAACTTGCGAATCTTCTTTTACGTATTTTCGAATCGTGCGGTGCATTGGAATGCTATTATCTATAGGGATGTCTCTGTCTGCAGTCGCGCAGCCAAGAACGGATTCATTTGTAGATAAGTTATTAGTAAATAACCGGGATAGCCTGCTACAACATGTGCTGCAGCATCCGGAGACTTACAGATTGCAGTTTATTTATACTCAGATAAACCGTGATGCGAGAAATTCAGCAGAATTGACAAATTACTACTATAACGTTGATTCACTTCAGTATTTCAACCCGGCGTCTACTGTAAAACTTCCGCTTGCAGTGCTGTCGCTGGAAAAGTTGCACGCCTTGACGGAATATGGTGTAGACATGTATACGCCTATGCAGATAGACAGCAGCTATTCGGGTCAAAGTGCAATGCAAAAGGATACAACCTCCGAAAATGGTTTCCCATCGATAGCGCATTTTATAAAGAAAGTATTTCTCATCAGCGACAATATTGCCTACAACAGGTTGTATGAGTTTCTCGGACAGAAGACCATCAATCGAAGGTTCCATCAAATGGGTTATCCTGATTTCCGCATAACCCGGCGTTTTGTGAGAATGAATGAAGATGAGAACAGGCATACCAATGCGATTCGGTTTATCACCCCAAACGGCAAATTATTGTATCGGCAACCGCCGGCTTACAACAGCGATAAATTCAACTTCGCGCATATCCATAAAATGGGAGAGGCCCACTACGCAAACGACAGTCTCATCCAGGCACCAATAGATTTTACTACAGCAAATAATGTAACATTATATCATCTTCAACAATGCTTGCAGGCAGTCTTGTTTCCTGAATCGATGCCACCCGCAAAACGCTTTCGGTTGAGTGATGAAGATTACAATTTTCTTTACCGTTACCTATCTCAGTATCCATCTGAAACTGACTTTCCAAAATACGATACAACAGTTTACTTCGATTCGTATGTGAAATTTTTCTTTAAGGATGGAAGCAAAAGAGTGCCTGATCATATTAGAATATTTAATAAAACTGGGTGGGCGTACGGATGCATGACAGATGTTTCATACATTGTCGACTTTAAGAATAAAATCGAGTTCATGCTAACGGCTACGATTTATGTAAACAGCGATGGCGTAATGAATGACGACAAGTATGATTACGATACGGTTGGGTTACCCGCTTTGTATCAGTTGGGGCAACACATTTATAAATACGAATTGCAGCGACCAAGGAAATATCAGCCGGACCTTTCGAGGTTTAAAATGAAATACACAAAACAAAAGAAGGACAGGCGCGAGGGAATCAAAGAAGCAGACAATTAGGCGTATGGCCAGGGCAGAATGGAGTAGAATTAAGTTGCACTAATCCAAATAAACACACCCATGACTTCACTTCTTACATCAGAGCTCGTCCCGCTGAAACAGGGGATTGCAATAGTGCGCATCATTTTCGGCATGCTGGTCATTTATCATGGCATCGAGGTATTTGATGCTGAGCTCATGCAAAGTTATGTTGATGGCGGCATGATAACTGGAACGAATGCATTGTTCATGGTTTATGTCGGAAAATCATCAGAACTTATTTGTGGTATTTTGTTGCTCCTCGGCTTCCTGACAAGGATTGGCGCACTGATGGCGATCGGAACATTTTCCTATATAACCTTTATGGTCGGTGGAGGTCGCTTCTGGTATCAGGATCAACATCCTTTCATGTTTGTTCTTTTTGGATTTCTTTTTTTCCTTACCGGTCCTGGCGATTGGAGTTTGGATGCGAATATCTTTAAACCAAAACGGAACATATAAGCTCACCAATCCCAAAAATGGATAATTCTTCATGTGGCCCCGTCAGTCGGTCAGCTCTGATATCCAGCTCGCTCGAATCGTCACTTTATATTGTTAAAAATATCCAAAAAATAAATAAAGCTCTATACCTTCTTGCGTTCCGATTGTTTATAGACTAAGTTCCGGCAATATAGTTTTGTTGGCTTAATAAAGATCCCATGCAAGATATTAGTACCCAAGCGGAAAAGGCGAGAACATTTAAGGCATTGCACAAGGGGGGAGAGATGCTCATTCTCCCGAACATCTGGGATCCTCTCGGTGCCAGGTTGCTTGAAAGTCTCGGCTATACGGCAATAGCAACAGCCAGCGCCTCCGTTGCTTTTACCAATGGTTACGATGATGGTGAACAAATTCCACTTCATGACGCATTGACTCGTATTTCTGAAATCACAAGAATTGTCAAAGTCCCGGTAAGCGCCGATTTTGAAAGCGGATATGCCGGCGACGATGTTACGCTGCAACGAAATATTGAACTACTCTTACAGACTGGTGTGGTTGGTTTAAACTTTGAGGACTATAACACAAGAACTGGTCAGCTTTTTCCAATCGACGTGCAGTGCAAGCGCATTAAGGTGATCCGCAACACAGCAGAAAGCGCCGGGATTCCGTGTTTCATAAACGCCAGAACTGATGTTTATCTACGGCCTAATCTTTATCAACAGGAAAATAAATTAAGCGAAACCATCTCAAGAGGAAAGGCATACCTGGATGCTGGTGCTGATTGTTTCTTCCCTCCGGCAATGAAAGACAAGGATGAGCTTTTTAAAGTTATTCAGACATTGAAAGCTCCGGTTAACGTCATCGCGATACCGGGTATTCCGGATTTCAAAACGATGGAAGATATTGGTGTTGCACGATTAAGCCTTGGACCCGGCTACCTGAAGATTGCAATTAAAGCCATGAAGGATCTTGCCCTGAAACTGAAGGGACATGACGGGTTAACGGATGTCTTGCAAAATGATGTTACCTCAGACCATTTGAAGAAACTTGTGAAGAATGCATGATCTACAATACCAGGGCAAAATATTATTTGGAATCACATATCATGTATCACTTTATGTATATTATATAATTGCCTGATTATTATACATTTATAGATGTCTGGTTAATGTACTTACGTAAATGTCCACTTATGCCAAATATTATTTGGTACTCGTTTTTGAACCTACTCAACCTGTGCAAATTCGTCACGTATCTTCTGAAGTTCCTTCAATGGCCTTTCAAAACTTTTCCGATTTTCTTGTTTGATGGCGGCGGCACAACTCAGTATGGAGATACCAAATATGACCCATGCAGCAGATTGATACGCTTCAATACCTCCTGGAACATACAGCTTGAAGGTTAGGAACGTACCTATCGCAGAGGCTAGCGGTACAAGGGCTAATTCGTAAATCTTCTTGAACTGAAAAAAGGACGAGAGGAGTTTATGATGCTTTTCGACATACGATTGGACCGAGGCGTTCGATGTGGCTTCCTTAATGCGGGTGATAGCCATTGCCTTGAACTTACGCATGAGAACTACGGTGAAAGGAATAAAAAGCAAGACGCCGGCAATTCCTGCAATAAGCGTCTCCCGGTCGCCGCCATATTTAAGAATGACGTGCGTCAAGAGAGCATATACTATCATCTGAAGCGTGAAAGATGCCCAGAAATATCGCATCACGATATTCAAATTTTTCTTTGATCTCATTTTTATTATATCTGCCAACCCATTGCTATCAATCGGTTTCCGTATCCCTGCATTCAAATTGTCTTTTTGCCACGCAGATTTAAGTTCATTAATAGTTGACATCTTCAATTGATTTAATTGTGTTTCGTAATTCTGTTTCAAGTTGTTTTTTAATGCGAACGAGCTTAACACTGACGTTCGATTTTGATAGTCCCATGATATTGGCGATTTCTTCGTAGCTCATATCCTCGAGATATAGGAGAATAATTGCTCTGTTCACGGGTGATAACTTTTCGATAGCATCATATAGCAACGCGATCGATTGATTTCTTTCATTGGTTTGTTCGTCCTGAAGTTGCTGATGTTTGGCGTCCAGCGACACCGTTTTATCACGTTGGTATTTCCGCTGATACGTGAGAGCAGTGTTGAGACAAACTTTATACATCCATGTCGAGAATTTTGATCGCCCATCAAAACTCTTATACGATCGCCATAACTGATACATCATTTCCTGCAAAACATCGTCATAGTCTGCAGTCGCATTGAAATATATGCGGCACACCTTGTGGGCGATACAGAGATTCTGGTTGATCTTTTCTATGAACTCATCATCCATCACGCGAGTTTTCGTTGCATTTATTCTATTAGTAACACTACTGATCAAAAAACTACACTTTCCAGAAGGTATTTTTTTGGAAAACCGTACAGCTGTGTTTTATGTCATTGCTAAATATTGGGATAGATTGAAGGCATATCGGTTACTTAAATTATTTATTTATGAATAACAATTTGCGAAGTGATTCCTCCAACGAGGAAATCAGGTTTGAAAACGAGTTGCTGAAACTAAAACTTCAGACTGAATTTGGAATGCAGGAACATGGAGTCTCCCCGGATTTGAGTCCGGAGGTAGAGAACATGTGGCTCAACAATATATATGCATTTGAAGCGCAATTTAAAAACGCAAAGCGCATAAAAGTATATGATGCCATAGGCCGACCGGGTTTTAAAAAAGTTGACGAGTTAACTGACATGGAAGTATTGAAAGCACTGGCAGAATTTGAACTCCTCATGGATAAAAGAGGAATTGTACTTGACTGTTGCTGCGCCTACCCTCACCGGGTCATTTACAAGTTCATCACGGAAGAGCTTTTCGAATGCGAGATGGACGATATTTCAATACCTGGAATGGTTTGTCATTTTATTTACGAAGAATATCATCCGAATCATGATTATGATCTGCGCCAGGACACAGAGCGCTTCATCAGAAATCTTCTTGAAATGGAATGGAATCCGGAGTACGACATGTACTCCTTAGCCGAAACTGTGAGGATTAAGAAACGATCCTTTGCAAGGAAGGCAGTAAGTGCGTTGATCGTTGAATTTCAAGCCGAGAGAAAATTTGAAATCAAAAATTTTGAAATTCAGGATGTGTCATTTGACCTGGAAAAGAAGATAGGAAGTGTAAATGCTAATGTTGAGTATCACGACCTGTCAAAGCACGAAGACGAAATTGTAAAAGGTACATGCAGTGTTTCCTATGTATTTGATGAACCAGTATGGCGAGTGAGTAGGTTTAGATTACCCGGATTTTGAAAAGGTAGTGGGTGAACTGGTAACCAGTACCCGCTAACGTTCGGGTTTATTGGCCCTATTGAAGGAGGTAGGTTATTTTAATCGATCGCACTTAATTAACGGATAACGAATATCGAATATCGAACAAGGAATAACGAATATCGAACAGGGAATAAGGGTGCGAACTTTGCGACCTGCCCTTATTCCTTACTCCCTATTCCCTATTCCCATTTTCTAACTTGACAAAGTAGAATTAACCAATAAAGATTAACTGATAACGATTGTCCAATCGAGCCTGCCTACCGGACAGGCGCAGGCGCACAAGCATATGCCGCACACACAATTAACTTATCTCGATGGCTATCGGAATTAACTGATAACGGACATTAACCTCTGGATTGAAGGTTTGTACACTATCCAATCGAGCGCACACCCATGCCCAAACGCACGATTAACGGATAACGAATATCGAATATCGAACAAGGAATAAGGAATATCGAACAAATATCGAACAGGGAATATCGAATATCGAACAGGGAATAACGAATATCGAACAAGGAATAACGAATAACGAACAGGGAATCGAACAAATGGGACAAAGTCTCCCCAATCACTGACTTTCGTCATTGAAGTACGCTCTGAGTGCCTCTACTTTTCGGTTAAAACTCTCAAGCGTATGAAAAGTACCCTCATATTTTTTCTCGCTGTTGTCATTCTTGGCTCATGCACGGAAGAAATCTTTTTGGACGGCGAAATTATCCATGACACCGTTACCATCATCAAAAAGGACACGGTGACGATCACCGACACGGACACTATATATGTCGAAAAGACGTTTTGGAAGACGGATACCGTAGAAATACATACCGTCGCAACAGAAATCGATACATTTTATGTTGCAACAATTGACAGTGTCTTCATCTATGAAACAGATACGGTCTACATTGAACAACATCATTATCATTATTATGACACACTGTATATTTTCCCGGGACGTTCAGTATATTTTGTGCCTGAGGAATATCAGGATATTGTGAATCAATTCTTTACGGATGCGATCGCATACGGATGGAGCCCGCAAGGTGGCAACCTTTTGATTTCACCCTGGACGGCTGATGAGGCACCACCTGCATCCCGCAGCAGTTTCAGCTACCAGACCTGGAGCCAATTTATAATCAAGATCAAGGATACAATTGATCCTGAGTTCTGCTTCACGCCGATTTACCGCGAGCTTGCGCGACAACAACTCGGTAAACCATATAGCACCAACCCAGATCATATCATGAATCCTGACTTTGATTGGAATCGGTTGACGTTACACAGCGAAGACCGGAATGAATACCTTGACGTGTTGTTTGCCCACTAATGTGTTTCGCGCAAACGAAACACAAAGCAGGACATTGCGTATTATAGCCTTGGCGTTGGAAAGGTGATTGGAAATGGCCATAGTTGTTGTGATTGTAGATTTCGAAAGGCAGGCCAGGTAAATACTATGTCACTAGAATGACGACATCTCAATTTTTTTTCCGGATTTGTTGACAATAAATTTGTAACAAGAATACTTTTCATGGAATCACCGCATGCAGTTGTTGGTACTTTTCTCGGTAAACTGCGAGACGCTGTCGATGCAAATCTTACCAATGATCAGTTCGGAGTTGAAGAACTTGCGCGGCAAATGGGCATGAGCCGCTCGCAATTGCATCGCAAACTGACTACTACGACAGGCCAGTCGGTGAGCCAATTTATCCGAGAGTATCGTCTGGAACGCGGAATGGAATTGCTGAAGCGAGGAGACCTAACCGCTGTCGAAGTTGCGGATAAAGTTGGATTCGGAAGCGCGACATATTTCAATACATGCTTCAACGAATACTTCGGATTCACTCCGGGGGAGGCTAAGCATAAAGCAGTTGAGCCATCAAGCGATTCTCAACCGCTTTCTCAGGAACCCGCGACAGTAGCAGATGCAGTAGCGGAGACATCGAGAAAACAAACTCTCCCAGTTCTGGTGGCCATCGTTGTTATCACCACTATTATCGGATTTATTTATTTCAATTATACACGGAGGCCCTTTGTGACAGGTAACGACAAGTCGATCGCCATCCTTCCGTTCAAAAACCTTTCCACCGATAAACGCACCGAATATTTCACCGAAGGCGTCATTGAAGCGATTCGTACTAGTTTGTCGCGTGTTTCTGAACTTCGCGTGATCGCTCGCACTTCAGTGGAACAATATCGCGCGAGTTCAAAGCCGGCGCGCGAAATTGCAAAAGAACTCGGTGTCGCTGCCCTGCTTGAGGGAAGCGTGCAGCGCGATAATAATCAGGTGCGCATCGATGTCCGTCTGATTGATGGCGAAACGGAGACACAGGTGTGGGCGAAGAGCTATAACCGCGAGTTGGCCGATGTATTCGCCATACAGAGTGAAATTGCGCAGTATGTGGTAAATGAATTAAATGCAGAGATCTCTCCAGAAGAAAAATCAAAGCTTTCCGAAACCGATACGCGTAATTCAAAGGCGTACGATTTATACCTGAAGGCAATTTATGAATACAGGACATATTCGAATCAGGGCGCACACAATTCAATTGATTTGCTGACGGAAGCCATCACCCTTGATCCCAACTATGCACGGGCCTATGCATTTCTAGCCAACAGTTATATCGGACTTGCCGCTATCTGGTCAGCAGAACTGAGTGCCCTCGATGCACTGGAGAAAGGAAAACCGTTTTTGGATAAAGCCCTGCAGCTCGAGCCGACCCTCGATGAAGCACACATGTTAATGGGCTTTTACAAGTTATATCACGACTGGGACATCAAAGGCGCCGAACATCATTATAAAATGGGAATCGTCAACGACCATCCGGATGCGCTGGCTTTGTACGCAGACTACCTGAACTTTGTATCGCGGCACGATGAAGCTATGGCGTATGCGGAACGGTTAAATCAAAAAGATCCGTACTATCCCAATAGCAGAATCAATTTGGCATACTTCTATAACAATCGGATGGATGAAGCCCTTGAATTTTCTAGTGCAAGGGTTAAGATGTTCAACAACTACTATACACTTGATGCTCATGGTTTTTTGCTGCTCAATATGAAGCGTTACAAGGAGTCTATCGAGTACTTCAACAAGGCCATCTCGCTGGAAGGTATCCGCTACCCCCGTATGTTGGGGTGGATGGGAGCAGCATATGCGAAGGATGGAGACAGAGCCAGCGCTATGAAGATTGTGGAAGAACTAAAAGACCGTCTGGCCAATAATGACCAGGGGTCCGTTGCATTTTTTATTGCCGCCATCTATTCCGCGCTAGATGAAAAAAAAGAAGCATTGAAATGGTTAAAGAAGTCATATCAATCCCACGATATGGAAATGCCATGGTTGATGACCGAGCCACAGTTCTATCCCCTTCATAAAGAGCCTGAGTTTGTTGAGATCGCTACGGCAATGGGCTTTTTGGGCCGTTAATAGTTATCAGTTATCCGTTATTAGTGACCTGTTATCCAAGGGCACCACACGAGGACAAAGCATCGAATATCTTCTACAGGAACAGTGATTCGCGCGACGCACGCACTCCGATTAACGGATAACGATTAACGAAACATGCGCACACGCGCAATTAACTAATAACTTATAACTAATAACGCATGCTCCGCATGCTTCAAAAAAAACTTTAAACCCGTTGCAACAAGGGTTAAACACACCTTTACGACCGCCTCTCCATCTTTGAGCGTAAAAAATCCGGGCCAGTTTTTAGGCTAACAGTATGAGTTCAGATTCCCTGAAATCTCTTACGGTGGTCAAAGAATCTCCCAATACTCATTAACCAAAACAAATTCTCATGAAAAAGGGTGTCCTGTTTCTTTTATACGGCTTCGTGGCCTACATCACCTTCTTTGCAACATTCTGTTATGCAGTAGGCTTCGTCAGCGCAATACTAGTACCTAAGCATATAGATAGTGTACCATCATTACCGTTGGGCTATGCTCTGATAGTCAATGCAGCGCTGCTAACGTTGTTTGCCATGCAACATAGTGTGATGGCGAGGCCCGCTTTTAAAAGATGGTGGACCCGGATCGTGCCCCAGCCGATCGAACGAAGCACGTACGTATTGCTTGCAAGTTTATGCCTCATTCTTCTTTTTAAATATTGGCAACCAATGGGCGGTGTCATATGGAACATCGAGGCTGAGCCGATTCAAATTCTGCTTAACACCATTTGTCTCACTGGCTTTGGGATAGTGCTGATAAGCACTTTTTTGATTAATCATTTCGATTTGTTTGGCTTGAGACAAGTCTGGTTCTATTTCATCGGCGAAAAGTATCAGCCATTGCCCTTCAAAACACCATTTTTTTACAAGCATGTAAGGCATCCCTTGTACTTGGGCTTCATAATCGCGTTCTGGTCAACACCTACTATGACCATTGCACACTTGTTCTTCGCGATAATGACGACAGCGTATATACTAACAGCAATTCAATTTGAAGAGAATGACCTAATTAAAGAATTCGGCCAGCGCTATAAGGACTATAAAAAGTCAGCGCCCATGATTATTCCATTTGTTAAAATTTCTAAAAGGAGGAACTCGGATTCACCGTCGGCCGTAGAAAACCGGAGCATATAATTAAGTCTGACTTAAGACACGCTAATTAGCATACCTTCGATGAAACTCCCTTCAGTTATTTTGATTTGCCTTTGTTCGATGCAGGTGTACAGCCAGTCGCGTATTACTGGTATGATTAAGGATGGCAAGGAGGGTCTGGCCTTTGCAACGGTAGTCCTATTTACGGATGATTCTACTTTTGTCAACGGGGTTGTGACAGAGATGTCGGGCGCATTTTCATTTGAGAAAGTAACATCTGGCAGATACAGGGTCAGCGTCTCGATGATCGGGTATATAAAACATCAATCACAAGTTATTTCGGTGGTGAACGGCGATGTTGACCTTGGAGATATTATTCTTCAGGAATCCTCTACTGAGTTGAATGAAGTCATCATAAAAGAGAATCGCCAATTGCTGGACCAGAAAATTGACAGGCTTGTAATTAACCTGGGAGGAAGTATCACGTCGTCGGGAAACTCAATCCTCGAAGTGCTTCAAAAATCTCCCGGAGTAACCGTCAACAAACAGACCAATACCATTTCCTTAAATGGAAGACCGGGTGTGCGCGTGATGATAAATGAAAAACCTTTACAAGTGCCACTGGACGTCGTACTTCAGATGTTGGATGGGATGAACGCTGCCAATCTTGAAAAGATTGAATTGATCACCGCTCCGCCATCGCAGTACGATGCTGAGGGGAGCGGTGGGATCATCCACCTCGTGACGAAGAAAGATGAAACAATGGGCACAAATGGTTCATTCAGCTTGATGGCAGGAGCGAGGTGGGCGGATGCGTTTGGCGGTAACTTTAATGTCAACCACAGGAATGAGAGGTTTGCTTTTTTTGCTGATTATGGCATTTCAACAAATCGAAATCTACACTATTATCGGTCGGAAACAAGGTCATTCAACAACGGTATACCACAGCGCATTTCGGCCTATAGCCATCGTGAAAATTTCACCATTCAGCAAAATGCAAGCATGGGTTTTGAGTGGAAAGTCAGCGATAACTCCTCAATAAACTTATTATTAACCGGCTATAGAAGAAACTGGACTCTTGATGCGAATACAGATGATACGAATCAGGTAGGTACAGATTCGACTATCCTGACAACTATGACGGCCTGGGAAAAAAATCTGTGGCAAAGCGCTACTGCCTCGGTTGCATATCAAACAAAATTGTCTGACAGGAGTGAAATCACCATTGGCTTCGACTACCTGTACTATGAAAACGATAATCCTTCGACTTATGACAACTTGGCGAAGCACATCGAGGGCAGTGCAACAGAGGAATCGAAGATTGATCTCAGCAAGTCGACACCAATTCGGTTCCTGGTTGCAAAAGCGGATTATAACTATAACATATCGGATGCGCTAACACTTGAAACCGGCGTAAAAGCCGTAAGATCTGCATTGGACAATGACGTGCTTACACGCCGGGAGTCGGAAGGCAATTGGATCGTTGATCCGGTGTTCACATCTTTCTCCAGGCTTGAGGAAAATATTTGCGCTGGCTACCTATCTGCAAAGTGGCAACCCGCAGAAAGGTGGCAGGTTAATGGTGGACTACGATACGAGTATACGCACACCAATATCGGCACGCCAGACGAGGATAATTTAGTTGACAGAAAATACGGTTATTTCTTTCCAAGTGTTTCTGTGAAAAGAGGGATTGGCTCCGAGAAAGATATCCAGTTGTCTTATTCAAAGCGGATTACACGTCCCACATACAATGATATTGCACCATATGTATTTTTCTGGGGACCGAGAACCTTCTCAGCAGGGAACACGTCGCTATATCCTGCAATCGCTGATGCAGTTTCGGCAACATACCACGTTCGACAATGGTTGATCTCAGCCCAGTTTTCCCATACCCAAAGAGAGATTGTGATAATGCAACCTGAACTTGACAGTGAGGCAAACACCATTACATATAAGTCAGAAAATCTAAAATACATGAACACCGCGTCACTGACGCTGTCGTATGGGGCCGCCGTTGCTCCATGGTGGGAGATTCAAAGCAACATTACGGCGCAGCTACAAAGTGCAAGGACTGCACACATGGCAGACAATATCAGTAGGAACCTATATGGTGTCAACCTGAACCTTACGAATCAGTTTACATTGCCAAAGAATTTTTCGGCTGAGATATCCGGGACTTACCAGTCAAATATGCTTTTGGGACTCACACAGTTTTTACCGTCTGGATCACTTAATGCTGGGATTCAAAAGGATCTGGGTAGGCACGGGATAATCAGGTTATCAGCGGATGATATTCTGAACACCAACAATTGGAGGTTAAAGACCGATTCTGATGCAGAATTTTATTCAAGGTGGACCTATCATTGGTTCAATCGTTTCTTTCGGGTCACCTATACGCGATCATTTGGAAATAATAAATTGAGATCTGTTCGAATGAAGTCGGCATCAGAAGAAGAGCAACATCGCGTGGGTAACTGAAGACATAAATTTTTTGAATCCATCCCTGTTTTCGGAAGCCGTGGGATGCATGCAACCTGCGCAACAACGTGTAAATTTGTTTCAAGAGATAAGTTCGTTTTCAAAGCATCACTCAATTTGTACCTCAATGTTTATAATGTAACGAGGACAGTCTTTGATGGATGCTAGGCGTAGCTGATACAAGAACGTTATGAATTTTCTATATACGGCAACAAGAAAATTTGACCCATCCATCAATATGAACGGGCAATCGTGGGAAGGATATCTTGACTGGTCAGGGTTAAGACATTTAACAGAGGTTATTTCGCTTGATGGAATATTGAATCAATCCCTTGTCGAACCCGATTATGATGATCCCGACGATTGGAATTTTCTTCATGTTTTTGGTCATCACCAAACTGGCCTCTACACATCGCTTGACTACGTTCTTAAGCGAATGAAAGGTGAAAGCAATTTCAATCTGTTGACTGTCGCAATGGAACCGGATCAGGTTTGTAACAGCGTCTGCATTGAGGGATTTGAGTTTATAGGATATGATTTGTTGGACCAGGATTTTGCTATCAGTCCTTTAACAAATTGCAGAGGCATTAAAGAAAGTTTTTTACCCATTGATTTGAATGAGAAAGGTCTTATTGACGAGTATGCAAAAGCATATGATATAAAAAAACGATTGTTGGAAAACAATCCTGACGTACATCATGCAGATACCAACGTATTTGCTATCTGGCGTCACAAAAGTATTGGACAATAAAATTGCCGGGTCTGTACCGGAAGAATCCTCAACCCCATCCGCGGTTGGCTGCATTCGTGCGTTAACCCCTGTTCCACTTGTGGGTTTCACCCAAGCGTCATCGGACCTATTCACATGAATGACGTTCGGGATTCCGGACGCAGTCATTCAAGAGTCTATGAAATCAAAGGTCAATGAGTCCAATAATTTGTATATCCAGGTTCAATTCTAGCTTGCTTTTGCACTGCCCAAATATTCGCAAAAGACGGAAGAATGCGCGGCGACACAACGGAGTACCTACACAAACTATTGAATTTTTGAAAATCTGGGTTGCTTCTGCGAACAAGTCCGAAGGTACTTGAATGTGAATAGCCTCGGGTGCGGTCGGGTGGAACCCGGGCCGTACCCGGGGTAGGTTGAGTGTTTTAACCCACAACCCTCAAGGGGTTGAACAATCTCGCATACATATTTTACCAACAATTGTTGGCGTTTTATGATTGATTGTGTTCGTCAACCCCATCCGAGGTTGCCTGCCTTTATACCTTAACTCCGGATTCGACTCTTGGATCTTACCCAAACTTCCATCAGGAAAATAGGTGACACTAAAAGTTTAATAGAGGCATAGAAAACTGAAAAATTTTTCTACTTTAGACGGTCTTAAGAAACGTTGTATTCATTTTAAAACTCAAGTTATGGGATTTATAGGAATTTCTCTTGATAACTATATCATAAGGCATCTTGAGAACAACCCATCTGCAAAAACAAAGGATTTAAGGGATAGATTACTTTCAGCAATTGAGGCTGACCAAAATGGTGTGAAGTGTCCTTGCGGAAATGATATATGGGTAGTCGGTTCCGCATCGGTAGGGTATAGCTGCTTTACATGTATCACTGGAGAAAATCGGCCCAGTGGTAACTATGAGATTGATTCCGTCCTTAGAAGGAGGGTAGATAAAAAGGGACGAAGACATATTGACGAAATGGATATAACAAAGATTTGTGGAATCTTTGATGATGACGGTTATGAAATGAAGACAGAATTGTTTGAGAAGCCTACGTTATGTTTAATCTGTGTTAACAATGATAATGCAAAGGAAGAGGTTTTATGCAATTTGACGCGATTTGCGCAAAGGAACGACAAGGAATTTAAGTGTAATGCATTTCTAAAAATCGATTAGTAAATAGATGAGAATGAGCCTGGAAAATAATGCGGAAAACTTTCAACATGCTCAGAGTAAAAGGGTATATACATTTAAGAAATATTTGGAAGGTACCTCTGCATTTATTGGCATGAAATTCCAACACTTTTCATTGCAGACACACTGACAAGGTCTTACGTTACCTTTTTAGGCAGAAGATGTAAGCTATTATAAAACGATATCTATAATGAAAATTCTTGCCAAATTTGTTTTGCTGATGATAGCATCCGCGGCTACGGCACAACAACAACAACAACAATCTTTTGAGTACAGCTGGTTAAACGATTCTACAAGGCAGTTCAAGAGCGAAACATATCAGGTACTTTTTGGCAAGTATAAACCGTTACTGAATAATATTAAGGAACGACGTGTTAGTGTAAACGGTGATTTCTATTTATTTACAATTAAAGAAACCAAGGCCGGACTCGTTCAAAAGATCGTGGGCACTGATGGTACAACGGCAGCGACAGTCTTTTTAAGTTCTAATGATATTGTCTCAGGTTCATTGAACCTTAAGTGGAACGGTGTTGACTCTGATAACTGGACCTATTCATTGAATGGCAAAGAGGTCATGCATTTTTCGTATCAGAAGATTGATGGCAAGCAACGAGTCGATATGTTCTACGATAGTTCGTTACCTTTTCCAGTGCAGCTGGCTGGCCTTGAAAAAGGGCTGGATCACATACGATACCATGATTACAGCGGGGTTGAGGGTAAAGTTCAATTTGGCATTAAGGGAGGGATAAATTTGTCGATCCTCAGTGCCGCCATCAATAGTGATTCACAATTCAAATCAGGATTGAACGCTGGTTTTTATTTTAAAGCACCGATCGGAAGGAATGCCTTTTTCCGTCCCGAGATATTTTATTCAGTCCAGGGACAAAAAGATAACTATACATACTCCACTGGCGCCGATGCCGGCAAAACCACAACCACATTGAGTTATTTAAACATTCCTTTGCTGCTGGAATTTGGCAAAAAGATCACTTTTCAGACGGGCATGCAGGTAGGAGTCTTATTGTCAGCCAGAGAAAAGGGGCGGATTGGTACAGAGCCAGTTGACGACGACCTGAAAAAAATTATGAGCAAAGTTGATATGTCACTCGCGCTTGGAATGGGTGCCAATTTAACACCGCGGTTTAATATTGGCGCCCGCTACAACCTCGGCCTCTCTGATATTTTTAAGAACACTTATGAACCGTATCCCGGACTTGTGTTCCCAAGCGTGAAGAACCGCGTTTTTCATTTTTTTGTTGGTTATTCGCTTTGAGTCACCAATAGGAGAATGTTGTCTCAATGATCTTTCAGTCTCTAAATCAGGAAATGCCTTTGCCGAAAAACCGGCACTGGCTAACTCGATATTTCGACATGAAACTTTTTGTAACCTTTAATAATTTTGAATATTTGGCTCAGACGGTCATACCAATTCTCAAACGCGAACTGAAATGGACACCGGCCCGGGAACGTGGAAGAACGGTTGACTTCCTTCAAATTTTCTCAATTTCGTTTAAAAAAGGTGTAATCAACATAAAAGCAAGCGCCAATTGAGGCTGCATCGTACTACTTACCACTTACTACTAACTACTAACTACTCACCACTGCCCACTCACAACCTTTCCGCTCCACCTTCCCTCCATTGCGCTTTTTGCTCCTTTCATTTTCCTTTATTTTTCTAACTTAACCGCTCTAATTACAACCATTCTATGAAACCCATCGTCCAGATTTCGCTCGACCTCATCGATATCAAAGAAGCGCTCAGCACCGCTGCGCTCGCAATGCGCGCCGGCGTCGACTGGCTTGAAGCAGGAACTCCATTTATTCTTGCCGAAGGCCTGCATGGGGTTCGCGAACTGCGCAAGGCGTTTCCCGGTGTACCCATCGTTGCCGACCTGAAAACTATGGACGGCGGTTATCTCGAAGCGGAAATGATGGCTAAGGCCGGCGCTACCCACGTGGTTGTTATGGCTCGAGCACATGAAGAAACTATCCGCTGCGTTGTTAAGGCGGGGAAAGACTTTGGTGTGAAGGTAATGGGCGACAATCTCGGCTGCCCCGATATGGTTGACGGCGCCAAACAACTCGAAGATCTCGGCTGTGATTATATTGTTCACCATATTGGATATGACGAACGCCGCGGTATCGCTGCCCGCGGACTGCGCATGCCTAGTCCGTTGGATCAGCTCAAGGAAATCGTGAAAGCGGTTAACATTCCCGTTCAAGCTGTCGGAGGATTAAGCCTCGAACAAGCGATCCAGTGTCCGTTGTATGGCGCGCCATTGGTCGTACTGGGTGCACCCTTGACGATCGACGCCGACGCTTTCAAAACTGCTGATGGCGACCTGGAGAGCTCTCTGCGTCTCATCTGTCAGAAGATTCATTCCTATGAGGATGTGCTTATTGGAGGGAATTAGCAGCATAAAGGTATAGGGTATATGGTATAAGGAATAGGGAATAAGGAATAAGGAGTACGAAACAGCCTAAGGCTATGAAATGCGCACTTGAAATTTCGCAGACTCTACTAATAACGATTAACTGATAACTGATAACTAACTTAAGAAATGAAAATTGCCGCTGTAGTAAACTTCGCCCCTGAAAAAGGATCTGTCGAGATTCGTGAAATTGAAAAACCTGAGATCGGCGAAGACGATGTGTTGCTCGAAGTAGCCAACGTCGGTGTGTGTGGTAGCGATCTTCATCAGTGGACAAACGATCACAGCTGGCCGGTAAACTATCCCGTTGTACTCGGGCATGAATTCGGCGGACACATCGCCGAACTGGGTAAGCGCGTGGTGGGATGGAAAGAGGGAGATCGCGTGGTAAGCGAAACCGCAGCCGTTATTGATCAGAACAATCCGATGTCAAGGAAAGGATTTTACAACCTTGACCCCACACGCAAAGGATTTGGCTATGGTGTAAACGGCGCCATGACGCGCTATGTAAGAGTCCCTGTCCGATGCCTTCATACCGTTCCTGCAAACTTACGCTTTGAACAGGCTTGTCTTACCGAACCCTGTTGCGTGGCTTTCAATGCTGTCGTTGAAAATTCCCGACTGAGACCAGGTGACAGGGTTATTGTAATAGGACCGGGGACTATAGGAATTCTTTGCGCGGCAGTCGCGCGGTTGTGTGGGGCAGAGGTTGCACTTGTCGGCCTCCAATCCGATTGCGACCGGCTTGATATTGCTAAGGTTTATGGTGTAGAAGGAATCATCGGCGATGCAACCGAATGGGCAAAACAACGCGATGGGCTAGGCGCCGATTGCATCATAGATGCCGCCGGTAACAGTGCGACCCTTAAAAGTGCCATGCAGTGGGTACGCCCTAAGGGACATATTACTAAGGTAGGCTGGGGACCGCAACCCCAGGGATTTTCACTCGATCCTATCGTTCAGAAGAACGTAACATTGCAGGGAAGCTTCAGTCACAATTGGCCTATATGGGAACGCGTCATTGCATTGCTGGCAAGCGGACAACTGGATGTCAAGCCCATTATTGGTGGGGTATGGCCTGTAACCGAATGGCATGAAGCATTTGAAAAGATGCATACCTGTGCCGTGGTAAAAAGTGTGCTTAAACCTGTCTAAGGTATGCGGCTAAAAAATAAAGTCGTACTCGTAACTGGCAGCACAACAGGAATTGGAAAAGCTATCGCGCTCAAATGTATTGCAGAGGGAGCTTCGGTGATTGTCCATGGACTTGAACGCGATCTTGGCGAACAAGTGATCAGGGAAATTGGAAATGAAAGAGCTGCATTACACATCGAGGATCTTCGTAACGAAGGCAGTCCCCAACGGCTGGTAGACGTAGCGTTATCCAGATTTGGGCGACTCGATGCACTGGTCAACAATGCCGCCATGGTCGTATCAGGAAACGTTCACACGACTGATGTTGATTTTTTCCGACTGGTAATGGATGTAAATACCATCGTTCCGTTCATGTTGGTAAAATCTGCGCTTCCCCATTTGCAAACAGCAAAGGGATGTGTATTAAATATTGGTTCCGTTAATGCCTATTGTGGTGAGCCTAATCTGCTTCCTTACAGTGTTTCAAAAGGAGCTTTGATGACCATGACCAGGAATCTCGGTGATACACTGCATCGGGAGAATGCCGTAAGAGTAAATCAGATCAATCCGGGATGGGTACTAACAGAGACAGAGGTTATCCGTAAACGTCAACAGGGACTTGCCGACGATTGGTATACTGGTTTGCCAAACATCTACGCACCCGCCGCGCGCTTGCTTAAGCCGGAGGAAATTGCCGCTGCCGCCATTTATTGGCTTTCAGACGAAAGCGGACCTGTTAGCGGACAGGTTGTAGACCTTGAACAACATCCTTTTATCGGGAGAAATCCTCCGAAAGATACATCAACTATACCATCGAAATAGCCTATGCCAAAACTCGCCGCTTTTCCGAAAGCTTTCATGCAAGCTTTATGTAAGGATGGAACCATGAAAGTTTCCGAATGGATCCAATTAGCCTCTGCGTTGGATATCGACGGACTGGAATGGTACGCCGGATTTTTGGAAATGGAAAAGGAATCCAATTGGCCTGTATTCCGGAGGCAGGTAGAAGACCTTGGGAAAGTTATTCCCATGATGTGTTGCTCTCCGGATTTTACTCACCCCGATGCGGCCTTTCGTGCAAAAGAAATCGAGAAACAAAAACGATGGATCGACATGACGTATATCCTGGGTGGATCATTTTGTCGGGTGCTCTCCGGTCAGAGAAGACCAGAGCTAACCAATGAAGAAGGCGTGAAGCTTGCGGCGGATTGTATTCAAGAATGTCTTCCCTACGCCAAGTCACGGGACATTACATTAATACTTGAAAATCATTACAAAGATGATTTTTGGGAATATCCTGAATTTGCGCAGAAGATGGA
>JAEZBX010000159.1 GCA_023412765.1 Bacteroidota bacterium | reverse complement strand
GTAATTGATCGTGATTTGGCTCCGCAGCCGCATGGCTGCGCTTTTGGATTTGCAACTGAATTTTAGCCGCACATCCCCCACCAGGCCAAAGCTAAAATTAGGTTGCAATCCAAAAGCTGGAAGAACGGTCTTGCTATTCCTCAAGCCTTACTTACAGTTCTCTTAACTTGACAAAGTAGGATTAATTTCACTCTGTCGACTTGCGAATTGTGTCGGTTACTAGTAATGCGTTCGTTTAAAGACAAGGTCAGGCACGACGAACACGGCGCAGTTCTGACGTTGTGTTCGTTGTACCCTTTGTGAGCATTGTGACCTGCATTTTATTAATCACACATTTTGTCAACTTCCATTTAAGTGCTTTAAGAAGATTATTCGTCGAGCAATTTAGTGAACATACTGAGGGCGTGGCAACGGCCTGATCAAATGGCCGCTAATTGACTATTCTTCTCAAAATTCTGGGCGGTTTCCCACTTCGGGAAATCGAAAGTTATCCAAACCAGCAATTCATTGAATTTTCCCACAACAACCCCGCGGCACGAAATTGCTATAATGGTATCCAAACACAAACAGGTATGAAGGACGCCTATAGCAACATTGAGAAAATGAGGGAAAAACTGATTCACTGCGTTGGTACAGGAGAAGCTTTTTCCATCCGAAAAAAGAATGATGAAGTAGTAGTGACTTTTGTGCGCGGTTTTGCAGACGCTGACCGCAACATCATTTTAATCTCGAAGGAATCTCAGAGTCGTGGAATGAACTTTATAGAGATTAAGAACATAGAGGAGATCCAGCCCTGGATTCATACTGCTGCATAGTCTTTCCACTCATCAGCAAAGCTTGTCGAGATCACGGATTAATATTTGTTTCCGGTTGAAGTTAATAAGGTTTCTTTCTTTCATGTCATTCAGAATTGTAGTAACTGTTTGACGTGACGTACCGGTAAGCGAAGCAATATCTTTATGCGTTAAGCTTGTTTGGATCAAGGTTTCAAATCCAACTTTTTTTCCCTTCCATTCTGCGATATCTTTCAAGAACTCAATTATTCGCGTTCGCGCATCTTTGAAAACGAGTAGCTCAAGCTTTCGCTCGAGTTTCATGATACGCAAGCCAATGAGCTTAAGAATCTTAAAGCTCAGTTCTTTGTTTTCATACATCAGCATCTTCAACTCCCCTATGGTTAGAGGGCATATCAGAGTTTCCTCCATTGCCTGTGCAAAATCTTTACGTCGCTCTTCTCCCGCCATTGCCAGCTCTCCAAAAATTTCGCCTGTGGTCAAAATAGCTGAAAGCACTTCTACGCCATCGTCGAGATAGTGTCCAATCCTCACTTTGCCTTTTACAACCATGTAGATATGGGTAGCCGATTCATCTGGCATGTAGATGAATTGATTGCGCTTGTAATTAATAAACTCGTGCATTTCGCCCATGTTCTTTACCTTATGAGGGCAGAGAATGTGGAAGAGATTAACACTTTCAAAATACCATAAGGCGGCTGTGTTAGACATGTATAAAAAATTCTGGCTACGCCAGGTTTATTTCAGCTGACCGTCTTGCATAAGAGATTTTTAGGTTTCTTTGAGCAACGATTAGCTGACAATGATTTTAAGTTTACCATTAAGATAATAAAAGTTGATGCGGGAAATCAAGCTTACACAAATTTGGATGTATCCGATCAAATCTCTGGGCGGTATCAGCCTGCTAAGCGCACAGGTACTAGGCAAAGGCTTAAGGCACGACAGGCGAAGAATGTTAGTGGATAACACCAACACCGCTATTACGCAACGCGTGTATCCAAAGATGGCGTTATTTAAAACCTCCATGTCGAGCGAACAACTACAAGTGAAGTTTGGTGAAAGCAATCTGAAAGTTTCTTTGGAAGCTCAGGATCTTTCGCGCCCACTGGATGTTACCATTTGGAATGATAGGGTGAAAGCGTTTGAGGTTGGCAAATCTGAAAGCGAATGGTTCTCCGAAATGTTAGGCATCAAATGCAGACTTGTTTTCTTTCCTGAAGAAAACGAAAGGCCCGTCGACCCTCGATACCATGTTAACCATGAAAATGTGTCGCTAGCAGACGCTTATCCTTTCATGATAATTGGTCAAAGTTCGTTAGACGATCTCAATTCCAAACTGGACGAACCACTACCTATGAATCGGTTCAGACCGAACTTTGTTTTCGAAGGTGGCGAACCATATGAGGAAGATCAGTGGAAAAATATTTCGATTGGCGACGTTAGGTTTGTCGGTGTAAAAATGTGTGATCGATGTGTGATGACCACTGTTAACCAGGTGACAGCCGAAAAAGGAATTGAGCCGCTGAAAACGCTGGCGCTTTATCGTAAACAAAATAACAAAATTTACTTTGGACAGAATCTGGTCGCGCTTGATCATAAAATCGTGAATGTGGGCGACCGTATTGTTCGCGAATAAATGTCTGTAAAGTATTGCCTGTTGTCGCCGTACTACAGACTTTTACAAAAATGACCTTTCTTTATCTTAAAGCGATACACATCATTTTCGTGGTTACCTGGTTTGCTGGGTTGTTTTACATGCCGCGACTGTTCGTTTATATCATTGAGGCTCATCGGAAACAGGATCCCGAGAAAACAATTCTCACCGGACAACTAAAGCTAATGGCATCGAGGCTTTGGTTTGGAATTACGTGGCCTTCCGGAATTATCACTTTAATAATCGGAATATCAATGCTTGTTAACGAACCTGGGTGGCTTCAGCACGGTTTCATGCATATAAAACTCACTCTTGTATTCTTTCTATATCTGTATCATCTCTCACTCCATTATATTTTCCGCCAGCTGAATCGTGACGTGGTGAAATTTTCTTCCGGGCAAATGCGTTTGTGGAATGAAGTCGCCACCCTCTTCCTAATTGGAATCGTTTTCCTCATAGTTCTGAAAAATGCGCTGAGCATGGTTTGGGGAATAGCGGGTTTACTGGTTGTGACTTTCCTGATCGTCGCCGCAATGAGAATCTATAACAAATATCGCAATGGAAATTAACAAGCGCACACGCCAATTTGTCAAAGGCATTAACACAACGTGGTTTTTTGCTTTATCGGTGTTCATAATAAGCTCGTGCGCGAACCAGGCGGACAAGCCGTTGCCAATCTTTGGAGAACGCGACATACACAACGGTGACACTATTTACCATACGATCGCTGATTTTAGATTCGTCGACCAGGATAGTTCGGAGGTGACCAATGCAACTTTTAAAGACAAGATTTATGTCGCTGACTTCTTTTTTACTTCATGCAGAACCATTTGCCCAAAAATGAAAACACAAATGCTTCGTGTATACGATTCAGTGGAAAACGATCCGGAAGTTTTGTTGCTTTCTCATACCATTGATCCAGAGTATGATACGGTTGGCCTACTGAAAGATTTCGCAGAGCGCCTTGGTGTAGAAAGTAAGAAATGGCATTTCGTCACCGGCGAAAAAGAACAGATATATAATATTGCCCAGACAAGCTACTTTGCAACCGCGCTCGAGGACAAATCTGAGCCGGATGGCTTTATTCACAGCGGAGCTTTTCTATTAATCGACAAACATCAAAGGATTCGAGGCAAATACGACGGTACTGTAGAAGAGGATGTAAATCGGCTCTTAAAAGATATTGAAAAGCTCAAGAAGGAAGATGGCGCCAGCTAATTTCCAGTCTATGAGAACGAGGCTTCTATTTGTTCCTCTGTTGTTTCCGATCTTTTTTATTGCGTGTACTTCAAAATCTGGAGGTGATTCATCGCCAAAGTTCAAACAGTATTATGTGCAAGGAGAGCAACTTTATCTTCGGCACTGCAGTAATTGTCACCAGGAAAATGGAAAAGGACTTGGATTGCTATATCCCCCGTTGGATACTTCGGACTATATGCAAAATAATTTCGAAGACGTTGTTTGCCTGATAAGGAATGGCAAGGAAGGAGTTCTGGTAGTAAATGGAAAAAGCTTTAATGGAAAAATGCCCGAGTCAAGCCTATCCGACCTGGAGATTGCTGAGATCACCACTTACATCTACAACACCTGGAGTCACCAACGCGGCCTGGTAGATGTAAAATCAGTATCTGAAATACTGAGTTCGTGCGACAGTCTTTCTTCACCAGATTGACTACATATACTTCATTTTGATACCAATATCGAGGTCTTTTATGTCAGGTGTAAGATCGATGATAGCGCGCTCGAAAGATGGAGGTCCCATAGCACCAATCACATTGTTTGAAAATCCGAAACCTTCTTTCGGAATCCCAAGCTTGTTTTTGTCGAGATCCTTGTTTTTGTTGGCGTCGTGCAATACGCTAACGGCATACTTGCCCGGTTTGAGATTTTCAAACACAACAGTTATTGAATCGCCGTTTGCTTTGGCCATCCTACCTTCAAGAGGCTCCTTCAGGAATTTCTCATCGCTGTCGAAGATTCCAACAATAATATTGCCTTTGTCGCCTTTAATATTTGTGACGGTAACCTGAAGCTTGGTCTGACACAACGCAGAGGCTGAGCACGCCATAATGGCTAACAGTATAATTTGACTAACGATTTTCATTTTTATCGAGTATTAGTTTTGCTATCATTAAAATGCATTAGACAATCAATCTGCTAAAAATTATGCCAAGTCAAAACGGGATTTAGTCGTCAATTAAGCTCCGTTCATACGGAGGTATCAAACTTTTGACACAACTGCATCCCCGGAGCTCATCTGATTTCAGATTATATCCGTAATTTAACCTATCATAACCTAACACTATCATGGCTTCTGTAAAGTTAAAAATCAATGACAAAAGTTATACAGTCGATGTAGACCCAAAGATGCCTCTTCTTTGGGCGATCAGAGATGTAGTAGGACTTACAGGCACCAAATACGGCTGTGGAATTGCCCAATGCGGCGCCTGCACCGTTCATTTGGAAGGTGTGCCCGTGCGTTCATGTTCTATACCGGTGACGGCTGCGAGCAACAAGAACATAACAACTATTGAAGGACTTTCGTCCGATAATTCTCACCCTGTTCAACAAGCCTGGATTCAAGAACAGGTTCCGCAGTGCGGTTATTGTCAGTCTGGACAGATCATGGCAGCAACAGCGCTCCTAAAAAAGAACCCTACTCCCAGCGATAAAGACATCGATAATGCAATGCAGGGCCACATTTGTCGCTGTGGTACCTACCCGCGAATTCGCAAGGCTATCAAGACAGCCTCTCAACTTATGACCCAAAAAGCAAGTGCGAAATAATACTCATTAAGATTTTCATGGAAACTAAGAATACTATATCAAGAAGGAATTTCATCAAACTTTCCGGAATGACTGGCGCGGCGCTCACCCTTGGGCTACATGCCGTTCACGGCGAGGAGATGGAGGTGATAAAACCCGATGTCGCTAATAGCGGTGTGGAATTAAATGCCTGGATATCCATTGATTCCACTGGCAAAGTAACAATCATGAACCATCGCGCAGAAATGGGACAGGGTGCTTACCAGTCTGTGCCGCAAATGATCGCGGAGGAACTCGAGGTGGATCTGGACAAAGTGGACATTGTGTTTGGCATTGGGAATGAGAAGAAATACGGAAACCAGATCACCGGTGGAAGTTCTACAGTTCGGTCAGCCTATAAGCATTTAGGACGAATGGGTGCTTCAGCAAGGGAGATGTTGATTCAGGCTGCTGCTGACAAATGGAATGTGGATAAGACTTCATGTTATGCAGAAAACGGACATGTTATTCATAAGCCGACAAATAAGAAATTTCATTATGGAGAGCTTGTGGACGCGGCGTCAAAGCTTGACCCGCCGAAAGATGTTGTCCTAAAGAAAACATCAGATTATAAAATCCTGCGTAAACCCGTTCCGCGCCAGGACACGCCACTGAAGACCAACGGAGCAGCAATTTTCGGAATCGACAAGAAAATTCCCGGAATGTTACATGCCGTCATCGAACGCAACCCCAGGTTTATTGGCAAAGTCAAAAGTTTTGATGATACAGCCGCTAAAAAAGTCCCGGGAGTCAAACACGTCTTTGTCGTAAAAGTAAATGTATTTTCAGCGACCCGCGAAGGTGTAGCAGTTGTTGCAGACACTTATTGGAATGCATTGCAGGGAAGAAAGGCTTTAAAGGTCGAATGGGACGATTCAGGCTTTGAGCATCACAGCACGGAACAGCTATACGCAAAGATGAACGAGGCTCTTGCCAAAGGCGAGGGAATATCAAATCGTACCAAGGGAGATGTTACGGCTGCGTTATCAAAGGCAGCTAAAAAAGTCGAAGCTGTTTACGAAACTCCGTATGAATCGCACAGTTGCATGGAACCCCTCAATTGTGTTGCCGATGTTAAAGCGGATTCTGCCGAAATCTGGGGACCGATTCAGGCACCGGGCTGGATTCAGAATGATCTGGAAACAGCTCTGGGTATACCCAAAGAGAAGATCATTGTAAACATGACTTTTCTCGGTGGTGGTTTCGGACGGAAGGCATTTTTCGACTACACACAAGAAGCCGCATTTATCTCTAAGGAAATTAAGGCTCCGGTCAAGGTTATGTGGACCCGTGAGGACGACACTTTACTCGGTCCGTTCAGACCAGGCATGGTGTACAAGTGCAATGCAGGATTAAATGAAGGTGGTCACATTAGTGCATACAAATTCCACATGGCAGGTCAGAATATGGATCATCAATGGCCCGGCGCTTCAAAAGATTCTTACAACGGTAGCACTACTGAAGGATTTTTAGAGACATATTTTAACAGCATACCCCATTTTAGCTTCTCAGATTCACCGCTCGATTCTCCCATTCCGGTGATGTGGTGGCGTTCTGTTTATTCCTCTACAAATGGATTCGCTTATGAAAGCTTTATGGATGAACTGGCTGTTGAGGCTGGTAAAGATCCGTTGGATTTTAGAAAGCAACACGCTCATGACGAACGCTACCAGCTATTGATAAACAAGCTTGAAGAAGTGAGTGGATGGAAGGCGCGTAAAAAGGTGGAAGATGCCGCAAAGTCTGAAGGGTATGGTGTTGCAATCACAGAATGTTTTTCAAGTATAGTAGGTGAAGTTGTGAAAGTGTCCCGGAATGCTGACGGCAAGGTAAAAATTGACAAAGTATGGGCTGTTATGGACTGCGGATGGTACGTAAACCCCGACATCATACGGGCCCAGGTCGAAGGAAGCATCATAATGGCGCTTGGCGCAGCAACTAAACATGCAACCCATTTCAAGGATGGCAAGGCTGTGGAAAAGAACTTCGACACTTACAGGATGACACGGATCAACGAAAGCCCTGAAATCGAGGTGCACATCATGGAAAATGAAGAAAAAGCTGGAGGCGTTGGGGAACCCGGTCTGCCGCCGTTCACTCCTGCGCTGACAAATGCAATATTTGATTTGACCGGTAAACGAATTCGAAAATTACCCTTTAACTTGGAGGAAGTTTAGGCCTTTGGGGGTCCAGTTTGGCCTAAAAGTTGCCAACTACCGAACCAGGTATTATTGAGGATTTAAACGTAACGCACTCAATGCGCAAATCAACTATTGTATTAATATTCTGTATTTCATTTGTTGGTCTTATGTCTTTCCGCACCTTCCAAAAGTTTGACTTGAAAGCAAGTATCGAGCGAGGCAAGGAGGTTTACAATTTACAGTGTACAACCTGCCATATGGAGAAAGGTGAAGGTATCAATGGCGTCTTTCCACCACTGGCAAAATCGGATTATCTGATGGCGGATAAAAACCGGTCTATCAGGCAAATCTTAGAAGGCGCTTCAGGTGAAATGACCGTAAATGGAAAAACTTATAATGGTGAAATGCCGGCTATAGACCTGACTGATGAACAAGTCAGCGACGTTCTCAATTACGTGAGAAACTCCTGGGGGAACAAAGGCCCTGTGGTAACGCCGGCTGAAGTGAAAGCTCAAAGGAAGTAATTAGGTATGAAAGACTTTAAGACAATCGTAGCTGAATTCAGAAAGATCGACATCACAACCCGAAAGGCTGCGCTGGCTACGGTGGTCAAAGTACGAGGGTCGTCATATCGTAGCCCGGGTGCACGCATGCTTATTACTGACGACGGCAAATGGGTGGGGTCTATTAGTGGAGGTTGTCTGGAAGGAGATGCACTTCGCAAAGCGAGGCAGGTCATGAACGACAGGAAACCCATGACTGTAACCTACGATACCAGCGAGGAGAGCAATCAGAATTTGGGAATTGGATTGGGCTGCAATGGTGTGATTGATGTTTTGATTGAGCCCATTGATTTGTCCAGCAGCAATAATCCGATTGAGCTTTTTGAAAGCTTTATCAAAACGAAAGAACCACTGACGCTAGCTACCATATTTAACACAACGGTGGGTGTAGGCGAAAAACTAATTCGACATGCCAGCGGCGAAATGCAGAGCACATTTACGGATACTTCGCTCGCAAAAGTTGTAGCAGACGAGCTTGGGCAACTTTTTCAGACGAAAAAGTCTTACGCAAAGAGTTTCCTCACGACTGCCGGAGAGTCGGAGGTTTTCGTGGAATTGATTCAGCCATCGGTATCCCTAATCATTTTTGGAGGTGGTTTTGATGCCAGGCCTGTAAGCAACCTTGCAAAGTCATTAGGCTGGGATGTTCGTGTCACGGATGAATGTGTTGCGCATATCGCACCCGTTTTTTTTCCTACCGCCGACAAACTTTCGCTTTGCCATCGGGATTTTATTGATCGTGACTTTGATATCACACCGTTCACAGCATGTGTCCTGATGTCGCATAATTATGAATACGATCGCGATGTGTTGAAAAAATTGCTGAGAACGGATACGCCGTACATTGGCATTCTTGGACCCCGCAAGCGATTCGACAAAATGCAAAAGGAATTTGCATCCGCTGGAATAACAATCAACGACGAAGACATTCATCGAATACATTCCCCTATCGGATTGGATATTGGCGCAGAAACCCCTGATGAAATTGCAATCTCGATCATTTCAGAAATCCAGGGAAAGTTTTCGAATCGGTCAGGTGGCTTTCTCAAATATCGAAACGCACCCATCCACCAGCGCGACTCAAAGAGCGACCAGGTATTTAAGCAAGTGTATCTCGCAGAAAGCTATCAGCATACAGCTGTCAGCCAACAGCTTGCGCCTGCTAGTCACGTGGGTCGCAGACACAATTGATAGACCTACCGGCAGAAGTCTGGCCACTAAATATTGTCAGATACATCCTTTACCCGAGCAGTTAGCATGGGCTAAAACGTTTTGTTTTCGGGCAAAGTCATAGCTGATAGCAGAGTTTGGTTCAAACAAAAATGCCACGTAGTAAGCTACTGAATGGAAAAAACTTATTTTGATCCCCAACGGTGCAATTCGAAAAAGTTCGGCTATAATTACTTGTCTTAGCACCGCCCTAACTCATGAATATCGGAACAATTGTATTGGCCGCTGGTTCCTCCAGCCGCATGGGTCGATCAAAACAACTCCTTGAAATCGACGGCGAACCGCTCCTTTGCCGATGTATAAAAGTTGCATTAGCAGCTAATCCTGACAATGTAGTGGTCGTTCTGGGCGCCAATGAAAAACCGCATCGTGATGCTATTGCAAAACTTCCTGTACAAATTGTATTGAATCACTATTGGAAGACGGGCATGGGAAGCTCGATAAAAACGGGTCTTAATTATTTGTTGCAATCAGGACTTGAACTTGATGCTGTGATCATTCTGGTTTGCGATCAACCATCCCTGTCATCAGAGCATTTGCAGCGCTTGATTGACACTTTTTCAGGAACCCAAAAACCTATTATTGCTTCCGCATACGCAGACTCGAAAGGCGTGCCTGTACTTTTTGGCAGAACATTCTTTTCAAATCTACTCCTACTTGCCGACGACCATGGAGCTAAAAAATTGGTCCAACAATTTCCAGATCGCGTTGAGGCAGTTGATTTTCCACAGGGTGCCAACGATTTGGATACGGAAGAGGATTTGAAAAACTATTTCAACGCCCAATAGGGTATACGTTGTTTAATCGCACCTCGCAGATGATCAAGCTAGAAATTTTAGTCGTGTTGACTTTGCTTAAACGGCTTTGTTTGCTGACGAACAATGGAAGCCACTGTTACCGGCGAGGGAACCGGGGTCGGTTCTAAAAGCATTCGCTTTAATAAGTTCCCACAATTTTTTTCCACTACGTTATAAGTAATAACGGAATAGATGATCACCAACACAAGAATTATTATCAGCACAGCAATTTCAATCGCAGCTGACTGTTGGAACTTCAGAACTGAGAAAAAAGCTCTCGGAAGCACAAATAAGAAAATTGCGTGGTTTAAATAGACTGAGTAGGATATTTTGCCCAAAAATTGGAATGGAGCTGTTGCCATCACCTTACTAACAATTCCATTTGTGTGAACGAGGGTGAAAATGGAAAGGCCAAAAAACAGTGGTATTAGACAACCTTCAAGAAATGCCATTGATGACTTGTCACTAATTGTGCTGGCAAAATAAAATAACCCAACAAGGCCTAAGACAAGACCGACTTCCAGACCATTGTTTACTCTCAGCTTCTTTTTCGAAAAGAGGTACACGAAGTAACCAATATTAAATGAAAGGATGCCGCGTAAGAAATCATAATTACCCTCCAGGTTCATCACACTTCTATATAGAAGGAAGGCCATGCCAAGGATGATTGAGCTTCCTAAAATCATGTTCTTTTTCTCCGAGATGCACCAGAACGAAATGGTTCCAAAAAAGATGTATGCGAACATTTCAGCTGAAATTGACCACGACGGATAATTCATTCCAAGCGGATTGGTGATCAGGTAACCGGAGAGGACAGGAGTAGAATTGAGAAATGTTAAAGTGTTTACTGTCTCCAATAAAGCTGGTAAAATGGATCCCGAATTATTCGTTAAATCCGGAAGCAATATTTTAGCTCCTAATGTAATAGCAAGGAAGACCAGTGTGGTATAAAACAATAATGGATACAGACGTATTATTCGCTTTTGAATAAAGGTGCCCAACTTTCCTTTTGTTAATATCCGATCGTTATAGTTATACGCAATTACAAAACCCGACAAAACAAAAAAGAAGTCAACGAACAAATACGATTTAGCAACGAAAAACGACGTGTGAATAAAGTCCGGGATGTATTCGGAAGGATAGTGATAGATGACGACCATTAAGCTAAAAATACCTCTTAAGCCATCGAGTTTATTAATTCTCATTACAACGATTTACGCACCATAGACAGTTAAAGTGTTGAATGCCTCGTATCCAACCTTAGTAACCGTCCGTTACCATTTTCCCGCACCCAAAAAACACGATTGTGGTACATCTAAGTCACATGGATGCAAAGTGAGGCCAAAAAAAAGTCATCAGCCTGATGACCAATGACTTATAAATTATTCTATAATGCCTTCCACTACACCTTAATCTCTACATCAACCCCGCTGGGAAGTTCTAATTTCATCAAAGCATCTACCGTCTTTGCGCTATTAGAATAAATATCCACAAGACGCTTGTAAGTGCAGAGTTGGAATTGCTCACGCGCCTTCTTGTTTACGTGCGGTGAACGAAGCACTGTAAATTTTTCTTTTTCAGTAGGAAGCGGAATCGGTCCGCTTACGACAGCACCTGTTGCCTTTACTGCTCTAACGATCTTCTCAGATGACTTATCAACTAAGTTGTGATCGTATGATTTTAGCTTTATTCTAATCTTTTGGTTCATACTATCTTTTTAAGGAAATCGCCTAAATCCTCTTTAATAAATTCTATTTCGAAACTGCAGCACCTTTAACTTCTTCGATCACTTTTTCAGCCAGGTTCTTAGGAACTGCTGCATAGTGCGAGAACGTCAGGGAGGCAGAAGCACGTCCTGATGTAATAGTTCTAAGGTCGGTTACATATCCAAACAATTCAGCGAGTGGAACATCGGCCTTGATAACCTGAGCGCCTGAGCGCGTATCCATGCCTCTCATTACACCGCGTCTTCTGTTGAGGTCACCTGTTACAGAACCTGTGAACTCATCCGGAGACAGTACTTCAACGCTCATAATCGGCTCAAGCAACTGAGGTGCACATTTCTTTGCAGCCTCCTTAAAGCCTATGCGCGCGGCAAGTTCAAACGATAAAGAATCGGAGTCAACATCATGGTAAGAACCGTGGAACAACCTTACCTTCATCGAATCAACCTGGTACCCAGCCAGTGGTCCGTTAACCATCGATTGTTCAAATCCTTTTTGAATAGCAGGAATAAACTCACGAGGGATAACACCACCAACAATATCATTAACAAACTCAAGACCGTCCTTACCGTCGTCGCGTGGTCCAAGTTCAAACACGATATCGGCGAACTTACCACGACCACCAGTCTGTTTCTTGTAAACTTCTTTATGCTCAACAGACTTAGTAAGCGCTTCCTTGTAAGCAACCTGAGGAGCACCCTGGTTGATCTCAACTTTGAATTCGCGCTTCAACCTGTCGATAATAATTTCCAAGTGCAACTCACCCATCCCGCGAAGGATAGTTTGGCCAGTTTCACGATCAGTATTAACGCGAAGCGTAGGATCCTCTTCAACCAACTTCGATATCGCCATTCCAAGCTTATCAACGTCAGCTTGCTTCTTAGGTTCGATAGCATAGCCAATAACTGGCTCAGGGAATACCATTGACTCAAGAACTACCTTATTCTTTTCATCACAAAGTGTATCGCCCGTCTTAATATCCTTGAAACCTACTACCGCCCCAATATCACCGGCAGAAAGTCTTTCAATCTGATTTTGTTTGTTCGCATGCATTTGGAATACGCGCGAAATACGCTCCTTCTGTCCGGAACGGGTATTGTAGATGTATGAACCCGATTCGAGTACACCAGAATAAGCGCGAATAAAGCACAAGCGGCCTACGAAAGGATCGGTTGCGATCTTAAAAGCCAATGCAACAAAAGGTGCCTTTTCATCAGGCTTGATCGAAACTTCAGAATCATTATCAGGGTTTGTGCCAACGATCGTATCCTTGTCCATCGGTGAAGGCAACAGTTCCATCACATAGTCAAGCATCGTCTGTACACCCTTATTTTTGAAGGAAGATCCGCAGACCATTGGAACAATAGCCATACTGATCGTAGCTGCGCGCAATGCTTTAAGAATCTCAGCTTCAGAAATGGAGTTAGGATCTTCAAAATATTTTTCAAGCAGCGTTTCGTCAAATTCAGCAACAGATTCGAGAAGTTTTTCTCTGTACTCCTTTGCTTCCTCCACCATGTCTTCCGGAATAGGAACAACTTCATAGGTCATCCCTTTGTCATGTTCATTCCAGATTATACCTCTGTTATTAATCAAATCAACAACACCACGGAAATTCTCTTCCGATCCGATGGGTAACTGGAGGGCTACTGCCTTGCTTCCTAGCTTTTCCTTTACCTGCTTGCAAACTCCAAGGAAGTCAGATCCAGCGCGGTCCATTTTGTTAACGAAACCGATACGGGCAACTTTGTAGTTGTCGGCAAGGCGCCAGTTTGTTTCAGATTGAGGTTCTACTCCATCAACTGCACTGAACAAGAACACCAGTCCATCAAGAACCCGCAGTGAACGGTTCACTTCAACAGTAAAATCGACGTGACCCGGAGTATCAATTATGTTAACGTGGTAATCGTTATTTCTGTATTTCCAATAGACCGTGGTAGCGGCAGAGGTGATCGTGATACCACGTTCCTGCTCCTGGGCCATCCAGTCCATCGTCGCAGCACCATCGTGAACTTCACCGATCTTATGGTTTACGCCCGAATAATAAAGTATCCGCTCTGTAGTAGTAGTCTTACCAGCATCGATGTGAGCGGCAATACCAATATTTCTTGTATATCTTAAATCTCTGGCCATCTATTGCACTTATTAGAATCTGAAATGGGAGAAAGCCTTGTTGGCTTCAGCCATTCGATGAGTATCATCTTTTTTCTTAATGGCTGCCCCTTCGCCTTTTGATGCGGCAATGATCTCTGCTGCCAACTTATCCATCATTGTTTTCTCGCCTCTCAAACGGGCATAGTCAATTAACCATTTGATGCTAAGGTTGATCTTACGCTCAGGACGAACTTCAACCGGTACCTGGAAGGTAGCACCACCAACCCGACGGCTTTTCACTTCAACCGCAGGAGTAAGATTGCTCATGGCACGCTTCCATACTTCAATACCGTTTTCGTTAGTCTTCTTTTCTACCAATTCAACGGCGTCATAGAAAATCGTGTATGCAACACTCTTCTTACCTTCTTCCATCAGGTAATTAACGAACTTAGTAACCAACGTGTCCTGGAATTTAGGATCAGGAAGTAAGTATCTCTTTTTTGGTTTTGACTTTCTCATCTTCTTCTAAAGATTATTTTTTCTTAGGTGCGCCTTTTGCCGGAGCTGCAGCTGCTGCACCTGGTTTAGGTCTCTTAGCACCATATTTAGAACGGCTTTGTTTGCGTCCATTAACGCCGGCGGTATCCAGAGCGCCACGAATGATGTGATAACGAACACCAGGAAGGTCTTTTACCCTACCACCTCTAATCAACACGATAGAGTGTTCTTGCAAATTGTGTCCTTCGCCCGGAATGTATGCATTCACCTCTTTCCCGTTGGTAAGGCGAACACGAGCTACTTTCCTCATAGCCGAATTAGGTTTTTTGGGCGTCGTCGTGTATACACGAGTGCATACGCCACGGCGCTGCGGGCAGGAATCCAAGGCCGGAGATTTTGACTTAAACGTCAATTTCACCCTTCCTTTTCTTACAAGTTGTTGAATGGTAGGCATTTATGTTTAACTTTTTTAACCTCTGAAAATTAGGATTGCAAAGGTATCATAAGTAACAATGGATGCAAAACGTTTTAGGAAGAATTTACTTTCGGAAAGTTTAGCAGAGATTCTGATAC
>JAEZBX010000145.1 GCA_023412765.1 Bacteroidota bacterium | reverse complement strand
CCATTTACAATTAACTCAACTGATACATTTCGAGTTTTGTCAATGCGTGCGCGCTCGATATGCCAGTAAGGTTGCATGTCGAGGGGCCGATGTGTAATGATGTTACCATATTCCCCTTGTTGTTCGTCCAAAGACGCAATCGCCCGGGCATTAACAGTTATTTCACGCTTTCCGCTAAGCTTTACTTCACTGTTATTCGTTCCCATCTCAACCCCATTCACCGAGAAGTCAATAATATGTGATCCTCCTTCTGTTACGTACGACTTTCCAGCCTTTAACGTTTCTGTATATGTGCTGTAGTCAAGTTTGCCTTCTGGCTTGAAATAGCTTCGCGCGAGGCCGACACGTTCATCATAAATGCAGGGATAATCAGTTTCGCCGCTGATACGAGTTCTGAATCCGGCATTGAGCGTATGATACCACATGTTCAATTCCCAAGGTGCAGGGGTGTCGCCTGCGCTAAATACATCCACCACATCGTGCGTAACTGTAACAATGTATTCATTCGCTCCAATGCCATCCATTTTTGGCATTACATAGTTGGGAAAATCCTTTGTGCGTTCGACAGGTTCGAGACCCCAACCAGAGTGGGCATATCCGGTAATGGCATTTTGTGATTTTGCCCATTTGAAGACAGGAAGGGTCCAACTAGGCCAGTCTTCAATTTCAGTTGTGCCAGGATAATCATCTTCTTTTAGATTAAGCAGCACAACGTGCCCGGCATGCGACGATGGGAAACCAGAAACTTCAACATCATATCGCATCACATTTTCATCAGTTGATAATGGATGTGTATCTCCAGTAAAGAATTGCTTCTGGTGATACCAGCCCGGGCCCCATCCAAGCACTGCTCCTACATCCAGGTCTTCACCGACGATCTGTCTCCACATGGCTTTTGGATCTACGCCTTCCTTGGGACTTTCATAATGACTACAACCTGCTGCATGGATATGATGATCACCACTAAACCATCCAAGCTTTGCCATATCGACCCAGCGCTTCAACCTAAATGACACAGTAATTGAATCAACTCCAGCAGGAACTGTCAACTCTTTAGTTTGAATCTGGTATTCCGGGCCGCGAGTAAACGTTACATTGAATTTTCCGGGTGGTAACAAAACATGTTCACCATCGGCCCTGTAGATCTGAGGTTGGAAAAAAAAGTCAGGGTATTCGTCAATGGCAGCAATGCGTCTTGATGGGAGCGGATAGATACCCGTTAATCTGGCAGGCACTTTATAATCGGGTGAAGGGAAACGGCCCCGCCAGAATTCCTGTTGTGCGGTCGTTAACCGATAATCGACGTCGCTTCGCCTGGAGGCAGTCGCTGGTTGATCCAATACCCGCTCAATACCATCTATGATCGTAAATGACGCGGTGGTAGGAGATCCATCTTCGTCCAACACATTCAATTTCACTTTTACCGAGGGAAGGATGTTGAACAAAATATTGATCGTCGAACGAAATCCTATATCCTGTGTTCCCTGGCCAATATTGAAACCAAGTTCAGCTTCGCGCTTGCCGGCGTCCTTGCTGTAGATCTGGACGACGCCGTATTCCAGCTCAAGACCAGAAAGGTTAGGTGACAATGGACGACTATCAAACATTTGAATCTCCAGGAAGCGGTTTGCGACCTGTCCCTGAGAAAGTAAGTTTTCCTTTTTTGCACGTGGTGCAGAGGTACTCATGTGCAGGGCGGGCTTGGCATGAGAACTTTCCGCCTGCAATTTTGAGGTTACTCCGGCGCCATTATTGACTTTTACAAGGAAGCTGGTCCAACCGTGTTGCATTAATTGGGCTTCAGCAGGACCACGCGAGACTTTCACGCGAGCCTCAGGGTTAATATCCACGAATGCTATGCAGTAGGGATCCAATAATCTTTGAATGGCTGCTGAGGTATTTTCTGTGAGGGGCTGATCAAGCAATTGTCTTAATTCCTGCTCGTCATCCTTCGGCAGAGCACTGCCCAGAAATGAAAGCGCCTCGCTCAGCCTGAGCGCGTGTGCAAGTAGCGGCTGTGGTTCAACACCCGAAACTATTGTCGCTGACGAGGTTTGAGATTGATGATGTTCGTGCTGACCGAAGGTGGGTAAGGCTGCACAAAGGCAAATGATCGTACAGTATTTTCGGAACATGGCGGTAAATTGAAGGATTATGACAATTTACCATCATATTCTGTCTTACGCCCGGGTTTGTTGAAATTATTTACACGTCAGGCATCCAGATTTCATTTGCTACTCCCTCAAAAACAGAGGGACGTGTCTTCTAGTCTGGCAATGGCTTCACCATAATGTCTTTGTACAGGACTTTGCTTTTCGGATCATGACCCTGCAACGCAACGGTACCGCTGGATAACCGGCCGTTTTCGCCTTCGGTATATTCATTAATAACTTTGTCATTGACTTTGACAGTGATCTTTTTACCCTCGACTATGATGTGCTGTGTAAACCATTCGTTATCCTTCGCCGGTGGTTCTTTCACATCCTGGATAGCATAAACGCTTCCCGTCCTACGCCAGTCAGTGTGAGAATTATTTACCTGGATTTCATAGCCTAATTCCGGCCATCCGGTCTCCTGGTATTTTGTATGGATATACATCCCAGAGTTTGCACCTGGCATCGTCATGACCTTCGCTTTGAATTCGAAGTTCTTGAAATTATGATCCTTCACCGGACCATCATAGAACAGGTGAGCACGATTCCCAAACACTACAATTGCACCATCCGCAACGGTAAATGTTGATGCATTTTCGCCGACCTTCCAGCCCTTCAGTGTTTTGCCATCGAATATCTTTATCCAACCGTCAGATACGGGGGAGGAGTTCATTGATGAAAGAACGAGCGCCATGCATATCGCGGCGCAGAAAATTGTTATCCGTTTCATAGTGGTGTATTTTTATAAACATACAGGAAAGCTGCAAAAGACGCAACCGATCAGGTTTGATCGGTGAAATATCAGTTGAGTTATTTGAATCCCAATTTTTTTAACGCTACTTCAACTTCAGGTGCGGACATGAACAACTTCCACAACAGCCCGGTACGATGATTTTCAAGCATGACAACTGCAGGCCCCTGATCGATAGCGAGGTAACGTGTGGGGTACCAGTTTTCCTGCTCGCTGAAAGCATCGTAGAATCCATACTCACCGAAAACCTTGTCCCCAAGATCTTCATATAAATGTCTTATTACTTTCATTGACTCCTTTGGCGTATAGGGAAACGATGATATTGCGGCGGTTGGAGAAATTACCCCGAGGTCTTCATTGGGGCTGTGGGCAGCATAGCCTCGGGGCGAATAACTCGCGGTCAGACCCCAGCAGTTTTCGCCATAGCCTTTAAACTTCTTGGGATTTTCAATGCAATACTGCCGGTTTATCAAAGTATGATTCCGATTGTGTTCCCAGTAATCTGCATAGTCATCTTTTAGTTTTCTGGGATCCAAACCGAGAAATGAGTAATGCGACCAAAACAAGGGACCACCATACTGATTTGCAAAATTGTGCTTCAGACTGAGATGGTAACCATATTGCTGGTGTGAAGGATCATTCCGCATTGCACCACTGCGCGCCCATCCTTCATGATAGACTTCTGCAGGAATGTCTTGCGTAGGGGATGCAGCAGCCAGAATGTAGAGAATCATGCATTCATTGTATCCTTCCACGGGAAAATTCATTTTCCAGCCATTGTTTGGCGACCAGTGCCAATACAAAACGTTCTTGCCACCATTGCGATACCACTCGAAATCAACTTCACGCCACAGCTTGTCGATCTTGGCAGCGAGCGCCTTTTCTTTTTCATTACCATCCTTGAAATATTGTCTTACGCAAAGCAGTCCTTGTAGGAGGTATGAGGTTTCAACGATATCGCCTCCGTCGTCGTCAGGACTAAACGGCTTAACTCGTCCTGTTTCACCATTAAGCCAATGTGGCCAAACACCGTGAAAACGATCTGCCGTCTCAAGCCAGTTTACCAGCTTGGTTAGCCGATCAACTCCTTGTTGTCTGGTGATAAAATTTCTTTCTATTCCAACGAGAATGGCCATTACTCCGAAACCAGTTCCCCCGGAAGTAATAATATGTTTATCATTCTCCGGATAAATGTTGTCTGAATGGTAACGTTCACGAGCCGCTCCCGATGTAGGTTCTGCACCGTCCCAGAAGTATTGAAAGGTTCGATATTCGACCAACGTTAGTAGCGAATCATCGGATAGTTTGCCGGGCTGCTGATCCGTTACTGTAATTGGTTGCTTCGCGCACGACGCGAAGACTAAGAGGACTACCAATAACCTGATTGGCTCTTTGAATTTGGTCAACATAAACAGAGAATTGTTGAAACTTGAAAATTAAAATTAGTCTACGACCGCCAGCGCCATTCCATCGTGCATTTTAGAACCAACGGTCTGCACGATAGTTGCAGTAACGCCCGGAACCGTAGCAAGGAATGAGTTAAACCGTTGAACACCCTTCACCATTTCGTCTTTTGTTTTTGGATCGAGTACCTTTCCTTCGCGGATAACATTGTCAGCAACGATCAGGGTACCTGAATGCGACAATTTTATGGCCCATTCAAAATATTCTCTGTAGGGCGTCTTGTCCGCATCTATAAAGACCATGTCAAAAGGACCTTCTTTGTCGGATAGTAATTGAGGTAAAAGGTCGAGGGCTTTGCCAACGCGTATATCCACTACGTTATCCAGTCCAGCACGTTTGATATTTTCTCGAGCTACTTTTGCATGGAGTGGTTCGAACTCAAGGGAAATTAACTTGCCACCAGGTGGCAGGGCTCTGGCCATCCAGATTGTGCTATATCCTACCAGAGTACCGATCTCGAGTATGTTATTTGCTCTGCAGGTTTTTGCCAGCACTTGCAAAAATTTTCCCTGATTAGCAGAAACACTTATCGGTGGGATATTTGACGCCTTGATGGAATCGTCCGCGGCTTTTAACGCATCATCTTCAATTCCTACAAGATCACGAATGTAATCATCAACCTGTTCAAAAATTTGCATACTCATACACCTTCAGTTTCTGTGGATATCAATTTTTTCGCCGCAGTGGCAATCTTTACTTACTTGTTTTGCCCTTAAGCCAGCCGTTGGATTCCAACCAATGTTTACAGGTCATAAACCAGTCTTCGTTGGTGGTTTTATTATTTAATCCGAACCCGTGTCCGCCTTCCTGGTAGATATGCAGCTCGGCAGGAACATTGTTTTTAATGAGGCTTTCGTAAAACTTAATGCTATTCGCGACCGGCACTGTTTTGTCATCGCCGGCATGGATCAAAAAAGTTGGCGGTGTCTGTTTCGTGACTTGTAATTCGTTTGAATATGAGTTGACTGCTTCGGGAGTAGGATCATCTCCCAACAAATTGTTGCGCGATCCGCGGTGACCGATATCATCCTGGAAACTGATGACGGGATAAACGAGAATCATGAAGTCGGGACGCAGACTGGTCTTTTTATCGTTCGATATATGTGTCTCTTTAAAATGTGTTCCCGCTGTTGACGCAAGGTGACCTCCAGCAGAAAATCCCATGATCCCGACTCGATCAGGATCAATTTTAAATTTGGCCGCTTGTTCCCTTACAGTCTTTATGGCCTGCTGCGCATCCTGGAGCGGCCCAATAGTTTTATTTCCCATCGTACGATCGTCTGGAATGCGATACTTAACGACAAAAGCAGAAATCCCTATGTCGTTAAACTTCCGGGCTACATCGTATCCCTCATGGCGAATCGCGTTGATGCTGTAGCCGCCTCCAGGAAAAATTATCACGGCGGACGCCCGCTCCTGACCAGGTGCCGGGTAATATTGCAATGTGGGTATGGAAATCTTACTGACAATTGTCATATCGTTGCGTTCTTCAGTCTTCTCCTCGTTAGAAGCCGGTTTGCTATTCGGTATTTTGTCCTGGTACAGGGGAAAAATTTCCTGGGCAACTAATTGATTCATCGATACTATCACAAAGAATAATAAGGTATAAAGCTTCTGCATAGTACATTAAAGTCTATTGTTGGTAAAATAGCCATTTCCGGATAAATAATCGTCACGTTGTGTCGCATACAACCCACATTAATGTCAAATTTACCGCCCCTTATAAACTCAACTTTGTTGCAGTTTTGTCGTGTAATCAGGAAACAAACTTAAACAGTGATCATGGAAACAAAGGAAAGTATAATTACAGTTGAAACTTCAGTAAAGGCTCCTATCGACAAAGTATGGAGGTATTGGTCAGAGCCGGAGCATATTACACGGTGGGCTACTGCGTCAGACGACTGGCACGCGCCTTATGCAGATAATGATCTTCGGAAAGATGGTAAGTTCAAAACAACGATGGCAGCAAAAGATGGAAGTTTCAGTTTCGATTTTGAAGGCGTATACACAAACGTGAAACAAAATAATGTAATCGAGTATGTGATGGGCGACGGCAGGAAAGCGAAGATACTCTTCGAAGAAAAAGGCAATGAAACCAGAATTGTCGAAACCTTTAATCCAGAAAATGAGAATCCCTTAGACATGCAACGCGATGGCTGGCAGGCAATTCTTAACAATTTTAAGAAATACACAGAATCCAACTGAACTTAAAAAATAATCCACAGCGATGATGCTGTGGATTATTTTTTATTTTGTGACCTTGTCAATACTACATTTGTTTGTTCAAAGTAGCAAATACATAATTCCCTAGTTTTTCACCTGCATCCAGCCCGACATTGTTATCAGTAGGAAAGTGGATGCCAGCGTAGAATCTTGAATCAGCGCACTCTTTTGCTAACTGCTTGAACATTGCCTCATCCTGTGGGAAGATTCGGGATAAGATAGTAGCCACCACAGATGATGCCATTGCATGGCCGGAAGGATATCCGGGAAAGGGGGGCGTATAGCCTATGAGTGGCTTGTGATCAAGATTCAGCTGATCCGGACGAATTCCGAAGTAAGCATATTTAGCATCCATGATTGCGATCACAGCTTCATAAAGACCGATATTCATCAAGGCATAGATACGCGCGCATTCCAGTGTATTCCTGTCCATGTGGTATTCAAACATTTTTGAACTTGCCAAATCTGTCCATATATCCAGTCCACTGTGTGCTGCCCAATAGTAGGCCTGTGAAGCAGTGTAGAAATTTTGTTTGAAATTGTTCATTTGTTCCATCTCCTTCGTGAAGTCAGGTGGCGCAGCGGGCCGGAACTGATCACCTGACTTCATTACTAAAGGCTTAAACATCGTTGCAACTGCTCCTACCGGATATGGACCTCGCCAATGTTTAGCATCACTGGGTTGTTTTCCATTCCATTGCATAACGGTTAAATGATTCTTGGATTTTTCAATGACCTTTGCTGCCACCTGTTCTCCAAGCTTCCAGCCTTCGGCAACGTCGCTTGGAAACTGGACGCCTGCGGCTACGCGCGATTCGGCAGCACCTTTTCCAAGTGTCAATAGGGAATCAGCAATTTCTGGGAAAAAATATGCTAGCACCGTAGATGCGGCGCCTGCGGTAACAGCATGTTCGCACGGGTATGAATAAGTTGCTGGCGCAGCCACTACTGTTTTAATTGACTTATCTATTTCAAACGGCCGCTTTCTGGAAGTCTGTTGTTTGATGTCCATCGCTGCTACAGTTGCATCATAGATGGCCATATTCATCCAGGTCATTGGTGATTTGAAGAAGGTGAGTCCATTGTTAACTTCAAATTGGGCCCCTGTCAGCTGGTAGGCAATTTGATTCCAGCGGTAAGCCGGAGCACCAGCGTCCCAGTAGCTGATGCGTTGCGAGTCAGCTGGTGTATTCTTTGACATTTTCTCCTTTACTTGCGCGAGCTCTCTTTGCAGCAGTTTGTTATCGGGAGTTGCGATTTTAACTTCTCTTGAATCGGCAAGTACAAATGTTTGCGACTTAGCGCCACGAGCGCTTTCCGGATGCTGAGCAAATCCAATTGAAAGTGTTAAGCAAAACACCAGCATCGGCACCACGGCAAATTTCTGGGAATAGAAAGAATTGGTGTTCATAAGAAATTTTTTTAGACCTATGTAGTATTTAACCAAAGTCAAAATTAGTGTGCCGCAGAAGCAGCGACTTTGCCATGAAGACCAAAGATTTTTCTAAAAAGTCCAATTGTAAGGATCAACCTGCAATGGCGCCCGTGCCCTTGCGGTACTTTAGAGGAGAGATTCCGGTGTATTGCTTGAATACACGGTCAAAATGTGAAACGTTAGTGAAGCCGCTTTCTAAGGCTACGTCAATAATTTGTTTGTCGGTTTGAATCAGTAAACAGCGCGCGTGTTCAAGCCTGCGCCGCAATAGCCATCGTCCCGGTGCTTCATTAAAAGCAGCCGCGAAATCTCTTTTGAATTTGGAAAGACTCCTGTTACAGAGCCTCGCATATTGATGGAGTTCGAGGTTGTATAAACAGTTATTAACCATTATGTCTCTAAGGTCGTCGAAGTCTTCCTGTGCAAGGTGGCAAAAGTAGTTAATGATAGGTCCGTTGCTTTCCGTAGTGATGATGTTTAGCAAAAGCTCGCGGAATTTTAACTCCAGTAAATTTTCTGCTGGTTGCCTCCCAGTTTCAAAATACGACATCACAGAATCGTAGAATGCGTTCATAACTGGTGTTGTCGAAATAGGCATTACCTGTTCGCCGATACCATCTTCCGGAATGATCAGTGAAACCAGTGACTTATTTTCTTTAATGAAACAACGGATATAATCGTCGGGAACAAAAAACATTAGCGCGCAAAGAGCATCCTCTCCAATCTTTTCAACAGTGACAGCTCCCTTTTTTACAAAAAAGGTTGAACCTATTTCTAACTGCCACGATTTGTCGCGGGTGTAAAGGCATTTGCTGCCATTGAGAACATGTATGAAAAGATTGTGCGCATTCCAGTCTTCAAACTTTAGTGTACGGGGACAATCCATTTTCAAAAACAATATTCCTTTACAGGAAAATTGCCGCATTGCCTCTGGATTCGTCGTCACAAAATCATAGAGACTATCCATACCTGTATTTTGTTTCTGGTAAGAATGTGAACGCAAGATCAAAATTATGAAATAATGCGCGATCCTTTCAAGTACAATTCGTCATGTAGCCATAATTGCGACAAACGAGGACTCGTCGAATGCTGCCAACTATGAGCGTTGAAACGATCATCAACAAAAAGATTGTATTGGAAAATTTCATGGAAAGGGAGGCTGGACTTATGCGCAAATACCTAACACCAACGCATCTCCCGGTACGCCGTTTGGCTGGATGAAAGTGAAGGGCTCAATTGATGGTTATGAAATCAGGAAGTATCACCTGATGCCCATGGGTAATGACAAACTATTTTTGCCAGCAAAGAAAGGATTAAAGATGTACGACACTGTGGGCTGAACCTGGTGATCCTGAACACTCAGGCGCGCGTTACTCAGAAGTCCCCGGAGGGACTCTGAGCGCTTGGGCACCAGATAATGTGAAGTCATGCTGACATTACCTGTTCCTTATCCACTATAGACTATTCATTTGGAACCGCGAGGTATACTTCAATTATTCTAGGACTTTGTTGCACAATCCGCACACCGCCATAAAGCATTTGTTCCGTAAGATTAAAGATGAAGAAATCGCCTTCGGAGTAGGTAACATCCTCGCCATCTGCTCCCTTCCAATGGCTTTCAAATTGTTTCGGGCGCTCAGTTACCCAGTATTCAATCGCATCAGGAGTTATGTCGTACTTCGCGAACCTGACCAGTTCCATGCTTGTCAATGGAGCATTAAAAGTATGATCAAGTTCATCCCACAGTAGATTGGAACTGACCAGTCGATTGTCATAAAAGATTGAGAATTTTGTATTGTAAGTCGTAAGAGGAGAATTGTTGTTCAGGTAATAGAAACTATTTAATGCTCCATTCTGGCTAAAGACCGTCGGGATCTTGTCTATGTCAGCTGTTGCTGCATAATCAGGCCACTCAATTCTCCACGCCAGGCATTTCATATAATCATTAAGGTCATAGGGAGGAATGAATTCCTTTTTAATGATCTTAGGATATGGATATCTGTCGCCATTCGGATGGTCCGTGTATCCTCCGGGGCCTTCATGCCCACCACCAAAGGTCTTTCCTTTGATTACGCCATGCTGATCTCGGGTCATAAAATTGTCTTCACAACCGCCAAAAAGAATAATGCAGATCACTAATACCAGGGATTGCATTTTTCGCCACTTGTTCATCTTAAAAATTGTGTAATCGTGCCTACTCATTGAAGGTCTTTCGGCGTTCACCTATGGGTGCAAAACTAGAACCGTGTAAGGCGATCGGTGTAACACAAAGCTCCCATTTGATGCTAGAGATGTAACATGTGCGGCAAGAAAATTGGTAGAAGAGAACAGTTGGTTGTCTGATCTTTTGCAGAGCTCGGTTCAGAAGTCCCCGAAGGGACTCTGAGCCCTTGTGCTCCCAGGCAAGTTAACACAGGTTGACTTTCTGTTCTCTCCATTATTAACTAATTCGGAACTGCAAGGTAAACTTCAATTATTCGTGGAGTTTGTTGGACAATTCGTATGCCGCCATAAAGTGATTGGTCAGTTAGATAAAAGAGAAAGAAATCTCCCTCAGAATAGGGAACATCAATGCCATCTTTCCCATCCCAGTTGTTCTCAAACAGTTGAGGCCGCTGGGTCACCCAGTATTCAACTACTTCGGTAGTAAAATCGGCCTTTGCAAATCTTACCGTTTCCATGGCTTCATACCCGTCAAAGGAGTGGTCGAGTTCCCACCAGAGTTGATTAGAACTGACCAGCCGGTTGTCAAAATACAGTGAGAATTTTGTGTTGTATGTCGTTTGAGGAGGCTGGTTGTTCAAAAAATAAAAACTATTTAGCGCGCCATTCTGACTAAATACCGTTGGAATTTTTTCGATATCGGCTGAGCCCGCATAATCAGGCCATTCAATCCGCCACGTAAGGCATTTCATATAGTCAAACTTCGGGTAAGGAGGGATGAATTCCTTTTTGCTGACCTTGGGATAGGGGTATCGGTCCCCGCTTGGATGATCCGTGTATCCACCGGGTCCTTCTCTATCGCCACCAAATGTTTTCTCATTGATTACTCCATCGTGATCTCTGGTTGTAAAGTTGTCCTCGCAACCTCCAAAAACAATAATGCAGATTACTGGAATTATGAATCGCATCTTTTGCCTCATATTCATTTTTTTAATCATTATGTCATCGTGCCTACTCCTTAAAGGTCTTTCGGCAATTACCTATGCGGCAAAACTAGACCGGGCTGAGGTAATCGACTTAACACAAAACTCCCATTTATTAATAGCGATTTAACAGACGCAGGAGAATTGAAGCTGGGTCATTGATGAATTGAATTTGAATTGATGTATCAACAGGAATCGATAATCCTTATTGATTTGAGTAGTCCGATGGTAAGACACCAAATTGCTCCTTGAAGCACTTTGCGAAATAAGACATGTGATTGAACCCCGAAAGATATGCAGCCTCCGCAACCTTCATCCCTGGCTGTTTTAATATTTGAGCTGCCCGCTTCAACCTGATGGACCGGATGAAGTCACTAGCCGACTGGTTGGTCAGCGCTTTCAGCTTGCGATGCAGCTGCATTCGGCTCATGCCGATATTGTTTTGTAGGTGTTCGACAGTAAATGATTCGTTGTCAATGTTATTCTCGATAACCTGAACAAGTTTATCAAGAAATTCCATGTCCTTATTTCCCAAGGGTACATCAGCTGGCTGTAACACAAACTCGCGACTGAATTTTTTTCTTAACCTTTCGCTCTGGGCCAAAAGACTTCTTATTCTTGCTATAAGCTCCTTGATTTCAAAAGGTTTAACCACATACTGTTCTGCACCTTTTTCAAAACCCGCTATCTTTGACTCACTATCGTCGCGAGCAGTCAGCAAAATTGTGGGAATATGACTGGTGCGTTCGTCCTCCTTTAAATTTTTTACCATCGTCACGCCATCCATCACAGGCATCATTATATCCGACACGATCAGATCCGGGATTCGTTTAAATGCAATTTCCAGCCCCTCCTCGCCGTTTGAAGCTTCCAAAATTGCAAACTGGTCTGCCAACTCCCGTTTCATGTACTGGCGTAGGTCATAATTGTCTTCTACAAGAAGTATGATTGGGAAATTATCATCACCGGCAATATTCTCGCGGCTATTTTCTTTGGAATATTCCACGAAGTAGGATTCGAAGCCCGACAGCTCTCTGGGAACGGAATCCTGTATTACATAACTTTCTTTAAAGGCTGTTCCGGCGGGAAGGAATACTTTGAACACACTTCCTTTGCCTTCTGTGCTTTCAACATAAATAGCCCCACCCAGAAAATCGACCAGTTCTTTTGCAAGCGCAAGACCCAAACCTGAGCCTTCGTACGCGCGCGTTTGTGATGAATCTACCTGGTAGAACCGCTTAAATATTCTTGATTGAACCTTTTCCGGGATACCGATCCCGTTGTCTGCAACCTCCAGAGACAGGTTGTTATTAGCATCAATGGCCATTTTGATGGTAATAGTCCCGCCTTTAGGTGTGAACTTGAATGCATTTGACAAAAGGTTATAAACAATTTTTTCGAGCTTGTCGGGATCTATGCTCACAATAACTTCCCTTTCGGGAATGAGTATTCGGTAGGTCAGTTCTTTAAGTTCAACCAGCGGTGAAAATGAATAAGCAACGTCCTTAACAAAGCGAAACACGTCCAGATTTCTCGGCTCTGCGCTCACGAGGCCCACCTCCATTTTTGTGAGGTCCAACAACTGGTTTACCAATCGGAGCAATCGCTTCGCATTTCGGGTCATGAGACCTTTCTCGTCCTCAGTGATTACACCATGTCTTTTTTGAAGCGGAGCAAGAATGAGGTGGAGAGGTGTGCGGAATTCGTGCGATATATTGGCAAAAAACTGGGACTTTAACTGATCCAGCTGTTTGATTTGTTCTGCTTCCATCTGAGCCTCTCTTGCTTTGCTTGCTTTTTCGTCGGCAATAGCCTGAGAAATTTTGCTTGCACAGATAGACGCAATGGTGCTCAAAGCATCCTGATGATATCGCGTAAAAAAATTTTTATCCGGGTGCTCTGAATCAATCACGCCGATCACTTTATTTTTAACCACCAAGGGTACTGCCAGTTCGGACAAACGCGCCTGATCATCTACAATGTATCTGGGATCCTTCGACGCGTCACCTACTATCTCAGGAACGCCGGTTTGCGCCACAGTTCCAACAATACCCATACCTAACGGAATCTCTATGGGTACATATATTTTGAATTCTTCAGGATTCTTTTTCCCGTAGGCAGCCTTTTGGACCAGTACTCCACGTTCTTCATCCAACAGATATATAACACAATCAATGAGGCCTAATCTCGAAATGCAGTTCTTTGCGACATCCCACAGGATCTCATGTATTGTATTCTTTCCGAAAAGAGACGTTGCAAAATAATTTATGGTATCGTTGGTTTCGATCCGCATTGCAATTTGCTTCTGCAGTTGTTCGTTGATACTTTCAATTTCATCCTTTTGCTTTCTTATAAGTTCGTTCTGATCTGCAAGTTCTTTGACGTATTGCCTTCGCGAACGAATCTTCTGATAATACCAAAGGGCGCCCATTAACATTGCCGTACCAATTCCAATTAGCCAGGGCCACAAATTTTCTGATTGACTATTAGCACGAACTTCAGCTTGCAACGGGGTATCGACAGGGCTAATGCTGGCAAAATATTTAACGATGCGCATTTCTTCTGCAAGTGAGCATCCCCATAATATTGCGCTGCTAAGTGATAGGCAGATGAATATCAAACATAAAAATGAGTCCATTAATCGGATTCGACTGTTCTTATAAATGGTTGCTAACTTCATCTTCCGGGATTCGATAATGTACCAGTGTACAAAATAAAAAAATCCACGGTTTTACACGTCCTGTAGTATTGATGTTGAACAGATTTGTTCACCCAATCCTGAAAATCACGTCAATTTTTTTTGACTGTGCATTTTTTTAAACCACGCGTAGCCCTTGCAATAATTCAGTACAAACGCATAATCTTTTATTATTTGCATGCCTACAGACCCACTGGTGTAGTACATGGATCCATATATGCTGGCATCGCGAATATTGATCTCCAACTTTTCGAGAACAATTTTCTTTGCTCCCCTTAAGGTACCCTTTACGTTGCCACCCAAACCTTTTCCAAGCATCTGCTTAGGAGCCTGCGCAAGCAATACATTGTCACTTGACCGGATAAACAGGCCCAGCGCGGATCCAGTATCAAGCATCAGGTCAAAGTTAATTTCATCTCGTTCTGAGAAGAATATTCGGGATTGAACTAACGGTCGTGTATCCTCTACCTTTAGCGGTATCCTCGTGTATCCAACCAAGTTTTCGGTTAAATAAGCGGAACGAAACGTTATTTCTTTCCTTAGCGAATTGACTTCAACTTCAAACCGTATGAAGATATCGTAGCCAATGATGCCGTCGATATTTGAATTTCCACTGAAAAGATTTTTATCCCGAAGAATTACAATAGGAATCCTTTTGCCAACAATGGTGTGTATGGACACTTCGTTTTCCAGTGATAGCTTTCCCGTTAAAGGCGGCCTTTCTCCATAACCTGAGAAACGCACTTCGCGATTGGGAAGTGTTTCGAACAGTTTCTCAAAACGCTTTCCAAACAACAATACATTGCGGCACCCTGTGTCTAATATCAGATTCACTTTGATACCATTGTTGATGGTTACCGGCAGAACAATAAGATCGTTATAAGTCATATAACTAATCGTTACTTCTGCGTTGTTGGCAGGGAGGAAAAAGCCTGCGTCCGGGTTCTTTCCTTCACACGGGTGAGCAATACGGAGCAACGTGTGAACTCCCAGAATACATAACAGAATCCTTGTTCTGATTGTGTGCATTGCAACCGCAGGCACACCAGGTATCAACGGCCTCTTATTTGGCATCATAATAAAACTTCGACTTGGTCTTTATGTACAGAAGAAGAAAGGTAACCTGTTTTATTAATCCTGATTTGTGGGGATTATTAATACTTTGTCGCGGGCCGATAGCAAAATTATCTAAATTAACGCAATGGCTACCTGACGGACGAATTCCGTCAGGGCTCCCATTGACTCAACTCAAATGACCTGCGAATACTTTTTGTTTTACATTTCTTCATTCTATCTTTACTAGAACCTGTCCTGACCTGCCTATGGTTGTAAAAGCGTTCTATTTAATGCTACTAGTCGTCGTCGCCGGCTGCAAGGTTGTAGAAAGAGATTCTTTATCAGCGGAGGAAGTTGAGGGTATCTACGTGCATACGTATACAGCCGATGTTATGGAACTTGAAACAGGAGAAGTACTGGGAACCCGAACAGTCACGGATACAATTATTATAGCTAAAGCAGGAGACCGCTTCGAAGTTTCGAATCGCAAATGGATGGATAATGACTATGACAACGAAGGTTGGATTCTTCCGGGATCAAAGGCTGATCAAGCGATGCCTACTTATTTGGTTGACTACGATTCGGTAAACAAAAAATTGGTACCTGACGGAAAAGAAAAAAAACAGATACCCCTCTACGTTGCTGGTGACAGGCTATATTGGGGTGAGGCCAAAGCTCTGGAGTACGAACGAATCGACGAACGGTAATTTTTTACACGCGCCTTCTCAACTGAGGCACTCTTTCCTCAAATAAGTTCATTTCATGCATTCTGAGGTCAATTTTCGAATTGGTAAATCTGGCATCATTTTACCCTTTTCAGGATGTGAGAATTTTTATATGCAAGAGAAAGGGAAAGTTCTAAAAGCCCGACCAATTCGTGATAATGATGCGCCCGCCATTCAGTGGGTGGAACACTTGTCACGAATAATGGATTCCCGTTTTGTTATACCCGGCACCAAGATCCGCTTTGGGATTGATCCAATTCTAAGTTTGCTGCCAGTCTTTGGAGATCTGGTTACGCTCATTGTATCAGGCATGCTAATTTATACAATGCGAAATCATGGTGCCAGCAGAAAGGTCACCATTAAAATGATTTTGAATGCAACACTAGATGCGATTATGGGCGCCATACCAGTAGTGGGAACGATCTTCGATGTTTTTTACAAAGCGAATGATCAAAACGTCAGACTTTTGAAAGAACATTACTATGAGGGCAAGCATCAAGGGTCAGGCAACGGACTTCTTGCGCTGATTGCGATCGCCGCAGTACTGGTAGTGGCTGCTGCTTTTTATGGAATATACAAACTGTTTGAGGCTATTTTTTGATCTCTTTTCTGCGGAAACAATACCGGAGGAATACCGAATATCGAATAAGGAATATCGAATATCGAATACGCTCGAGCCTGGAGTTTGCCGACGTGAAGGTTGGGGCTTAAGCGCCTTAGTAATAATACCGATGAATTTATTTTCCCGTAAACTTTATCCTTGCGAGATTTTTCATCAGGTCTTCAGAACGTTCCTTTTTTTCAATATCGTCTATCTGTCGAAAGATCTCAGCATTGTACTTAGCAACCCGGCCGGATATCAGGAACAACTCGATTAAGGCCCACACTCCCAGTCCTCCTAATGTTAGCCAAAAGATTATTTGTAGGCCCCACTTGTTCAGGTAGGCAAAGTGCGCTCCAAGCAAAAACCAAAATAGTATAGCGGTACCGGTAGATTTAATTTTTCCTTGAAGCTCATACTTGCTCGCCATGATATCTGAATTTAAACTGTCTGATTATTTAATTACCTCTAACGAAATTATTCACCATTCGGTTATTCTGCAATGCACTATTACAAGAAATACTAAAATGAAGATTACGCACTCGGACAACGGATAACGGATAGCGACGAAAGTACATCGCCACATCTTGCCATCTTGTCGCTGAATGTAAACGGTATGTCTCGGCTACTGTAGCATGAAACGTGCATTCTACTAATTTTAGACCGTGAGCGTAAAACTTATAGCGTGGTCAAGATCAAAGTACGTTGGCATCGGGCTACACATTTTCGTGTGGGCTGCAATGCTGGTATTACCATACATTCTTTTTAACACGCCTGAGGAACAATACGGTAAAATCGGCCCGCTTAGGTGCACCTTTTTTACGATTGCCACAGTTTTTCATATCGGAGTATTCTATTTCAATGCGTATTACCTGTACCCGAAACTCTTAAAACCAAGGACATGGTGGATATATATCATCAGTGTTATTGCAACGGTATTATTGGTAAACAGAATTAAATTCCTCGTCATCGCCTCCTCGTTTCCAGCATTAGGAGTCAATGAAAATGTCTTCAGATTTGCCTTCTTCCCCACAGTATTCTTTGTAATAGCTAGCACTATTTATCGGCTTGTTGTAGATAAAATAGCTTCGGAAAGACAAATCGCAGCGAAGAAAGAGCAGCAGCTTGCATCGGAACTAAAATTTCTTCGCTCACAAATAAGCCCCCATTTTCTTTTTAATGTACTCAATAACCTTGTCTCTATGGCAAGACACAAATCTGATCAATTAGAACCATCGTTGATCAAGCTATCGGAACTAATGCGTTATATGCTGTACGAATCGGATGATAAGCGTGTGCACATCGATAGGGAAATAGAATATCTGAATAGTTATATCGATTTGCAAAGATTGAGATTTGAAGATGAGATCCGAATAACAACTGATATAATGTGCAATAATTCTGAAGGGCGCACAATCGAGCCGATGCTTCTTATCCCGTTTGTTGAGAACGCCTTCAAGCATGGAACGACGATGGTATCTGATCCGTTTATTAAGATCGTATTGCATGTTACAGCTAGCCGGCTTGACTTCAATGTTGTCAACAAGTTTAGCGCGATGCCGCAGTCGAAGGACAACAGTTCCGGAATTGGTCTTTCTAACGTGCGTGCGCGCCTGGACCTTTTGTACCGCAAAGCATATCAGCTTACAGTTGAAGAAAATGAAGATATCTTTAGTGTGAGATTGTTACTCGAGTTAAAATGATACGTTGCATAGCCGTGGACGATGAACGATGGGCTCTTGACCTGCTTGTAGACAATATAAAGCAAGTGCCTTACCTCGAATTGGCGGGTCGTTGCAAAAATACCCGGGAAGCATCGGAACTGCTACACGCTGAAAAGATTGATCTGATATTTCTGGATATCCAGATGCCGGGATTAAGCGGTCTGCAGTTTATCCAGACGCTGCCTGATCCACCCATGGTGATCCTGGTAACTGCCTATGAAAAGTACGCTTTAGAGGGATTTAATTTGTCCGTAGTCGACTACCTGGTAAAACCAGTCCCGCTTGAAAGATTCATTAAAGCCTGTAACAAAGCTAAGGCGTTATTTGACTTGAAGGCCAAATCACATACGACTGCTTCCCCAGAAGCTGATCACATTTTTGTTAACGTCGAGTATACGCTCGTAAGAGTAAATTTTAATGTCATAAAATTTATCGAAGGCCTGAAAGACTATATCAAAATACATTTGCTGAGCTCTTCAAAACCTGTCATTACACGGATGAGCTTGAAAGCAATTGAGGAAAAGCTGCCGGAAAAATCGTTTGTACGCGTTCATAAATCCTACATTGTTGCCGTTGACAAAATTACGTCGATCAAAAGAGATCATGTCTGCATTTCGGAGGATGAAATACCGGTGAGCGAGTCTTACAAGGATGCTATCAATAAGATCACACGGAACGAATAAAGTCGCGGATTCCGCCTTTCTGATCTACACAATTATGCTGCTGGTCTATTCTCACCAACACCAGGATCACAAATTCGTTGATTGAAATAGAAGCGGGATAATATCGAAATCAGTTCGACATAAAAGACCGACGACTGTCTTGTTAACGAAAACATAAAACAGATGAAAGCATCTACAGAAAGAATATTGATTCGATGGCTTCATATAATTATCAGCATTCCGGTCATCGGTTTTATCTATGGTCCCGTTTCAAGTATTCCAGAAGCGGCTATGGCTGTCCGATGGATATTTTTTCCAATCCTGGTTCTCTCCGGTTTATGGCTTTGGAAAGGTTACCTGGTGAAGAATTATTTCAAAAAAAAATATAACGCAGAATATTCATTTAAACGATAAACAATGCACTATGGATAAGCAAGTTTGGAAACCAATTTTGGTAGGAATTTTATTAGGAACTATTTTTTACTTCGTACCATTCTTTTTCTTTCGCTTCCTGTTCTTTTTTCTCTTCATCGGATTGATTTTAAGATTCTTATTCTGGCGCCAATGGGGGTGGGGAAGACGTTGGTATGGAAGTGATGACATCAACCCAGCTTTTGCCGACACCATACGCCGAATGAGCGATGAAGAGTATGCGCAGTTCAAGAAGAAATTTGACAACCGTCGGATGTCAGAGGAATAAGAATTATCAAACTAACTAATCAACAGTTTTATGGATCGCAGTAGAAATATTTTCGTTACGTTAGGAGCGGCCTTGATAACATTTGGTGTACTGACCCTTGCTTTGGGTCAGCGTCATTTGCACGGGGCCTGGGATCGATTTGGCGACGATCGACAATACCATCGGCATCATGAGAATTGCTTTATTCCTCATGGCAACGAACAGGATTCGACACAAATAAAGGGATAGCAAGCGAAGTTCGCTCCCCTTCCACTTTATTTCAGTTCCTTAATATAAATGTTCCTGAATTGTACCAGGCTGGGGGGGCTAACCCACTCACCATCTTTCTTCGAGCCGTGATGCTGCAGCCCTATAGCGCCTGACTCTGACAATCCCGGCAGCTGTGCATTTTCAATTACAGTGATGCCATTCAATACAACGGTCATCCTATCTGCTTTCATGGTGATTTTAAATGTATTCCATTCACCGATATTCTTGTCGGCATTTACCTTGGGT
>JAEZBX010000002.1 GCA_023412765.1 Bacteroidota bacterium | reverse complement strand
GGCATTGGTCATTTTGTACAAAATCCTACCGTGGATTGGCCACCATACCCTGTCGAATTAGCGAATCCCATCGAGTCAGACTACAGGAACCCGGGAGTAAATGATGGCTCCTTATATACCTGGGGACATTCCACCAACGGGATGGCTGAATATACTTCAACAGCTTTCTTTAACGGAGCCATGGCCGGAAATCTGCTGGCAGCATGTTGGGACGGAGGGATATATCGTATTGAGTTGAGCCAGGATGGAACTGTAGCTACTCAGGTAACAAAAATGTTCACCGGCTTCGGAGATACTCCGTTGGATGTAATTGCTCAAGGCGATGGAGAAATTTATGCGGGATCAATTTGGGCGATCGTCTATGGTGGCAATGGCGTTACAATCTTTGAACCAGTAGGAAGTCCGGTAACTTGTAGCGGTGACAATGATAACTACAATCTTGATGATGACGGCGATGGGTATAGCAATGGCGATGAAACTGACAACGGCACTGATCCATGTTCAGCATCAAGCAAACCAAACGATTATGATCAGGATCTGATTTCCGATTTGGCAGACAATGATGATGATAACGACGGCATCAATGATATCAATGACAGGTTCGCGCTCGACGCCAACAACGGCATGGGTACTCAAGTGCCGCTCGATTATCCATTCCTCAATGGTAATCCTGGATTTGGATTTTTCGGGATTGGTCAAACAGGTTTGATGACAAATTATGTTGACAACTACGCCGAGCATTTTGATCTGGATGACCCAGCGTTGATCGCCGGAGGTGCGGTAGGTGTTCTGTCCGTTCCGGCACAGGCTGGTGATGCAACAACAAATAATCAAAAATATGCTTTTCAATTTGGTGTGCCGATCGGGCAAGCTGTTTCGTCCTTCACGTTAAATAGCAGGTTATTGGGTTCGCCATTTTTTAATGGAGCGACTGGTTCAAATCTGGGTACACAGTCCGTTGGTATGTACTTCGGAAATGGTGATCAGGACAACTACTTCAAGTTTGTCCTCCATGCTAACAATGGTAATCCTGGATTTCAAATTCTTTGTGAACAAGGTGGTGTGGTTGTGAATCAGCAAATGATTCCCATATCGAACATCCTTTCAAATGCCCAGGTTGAACTGTTTATCGATGTTAACCCCGTGACGGGAGCAGTCGTTTGCCGCTATCAGACGCTAAGCATGCCGACTCCTGTCAGTGTGGGCGAGAGCTTTACTGTCTCGGGCACATTGTTGAATTTGTTGGTTAATGATACTGACGCTGTTGCAGTCGGCGTGATTGCCTCATGCGGAAACAAGGTTCCCTTCTCGGCTTCGTGGGATTACATGAAGGTGACCAAGACGGAACAACCTCTTACCAATGTCATTCGGATCAATTCTGGAGGACCTGCTCAAAATTTCGGAGGACAAGCCTGGGTAGCTGATCAATATTTTACTGGTGGAAACACCTACTCAACAGCAGCTGCAATTGCGGGAACAACACAGGATCAAGTTTATCAGACAGAACGCTACGGAAACTTCACTTACGCAATTCCAGTTACCGGTGCTGGCACATATGCAGTGGACCTTCATTTTGCTGAAATCTATTTTACAACAGCGGGGTCGCGTATCTTCAATGTTAACATCGAAAACGGCCAGTTTGTGCGAAACAATCTTGACCTGATCCAAACGGCCGGCTCAATAAATACAGCCTACGTTTTGCGAGCAGATAATCTGAACATAACTGATGGTGTAATCAACATAACATTCACGACCGTTGCTGATAATGCAAAGATTTCAGGAATTGCCGTAAGCCGTTACGGTACTCCTCCAGTCGGCAATACCCCGCCAGTTGTGGTGCAGGCGTATCCCGATCAAAGCGTTCCATCGACTCAGTCGAGTCTTGTAGTTCCACTTGGACAGATCTTTAACGATGATGGTGGCGTAAATAATTTAACATTCACAGTAGCCAACAATACAAATGCAGCTTTGATCAGCAATACACAGATCGCTGCTTCTCAGTTGACTCTTACACTTAGTGGAACAACAGGTTCTGGGTTAATCACTCTTCGTGCCACGGATGCAAGTAATACCTTTGTAGAAGATGTATTTCAGCTGACTGTTACACCTGGTGGTACTCAGGAATTGGTGAACGTTATCCGCATCAATTCCGGAGGCCTGGCGCAGAATTTTGGGGGAGAAGCTTGGGTAGCGGATCAATTTTTCACCGGTGGTAATACATATTCTACGGCAGCAGGAATTTCTGGAACAACGCAAGATCAAGTTTATCAGACTGAACGGTTCGGTAATTTCACCTATGCGATTCCGGTTCCAAGCGCCGGATCTTATGCAGTTGACCTTCACTTTGCGGAGATCTACTTTACGACAGCGGGATCGCGTATCTTCAATATCAACGTTGAGAACGGCCAGTTTGTGCGAAACAATCTTGACTTGATCCAGACGATTGGTTCAATAAATCAGGCGTTTGTTTTGCGAGCTGATAATCTTAATATAACGGACGGTGTGATCAACATAACATTTACAACCGTCGCTGATAATGCAAAGATTTCAGGAATTGCCGTTGGCAGGTATGGAACACCTCCGAGCAATTCTCCTCCGGTAGTGTCAAACCCTATCCCCGACCAAATAGCTACGGTGAGTCAGATGTTCAGCTATACCTTTCCGCTGAATACATTTTCGGATCCAAACGCAGGAACCACGTTGACCTATTCGGTCAGTCTTTCCAATGGAAATCCGCTTCCGGCATGGTTGTCCTTTGATGCACCGACTCGATCCTTTTCAGGAACAGCTGCTACTGGTGATGTAGGAGTATCGCAGATACGTGTTACCGCATCTGATGGAGAAAATACAGTCAATGATATTTTTGCCTTGACTGTCAGTGAACCCGGAACCACTACGTTCTATCGCGCATTGAACTTAAATGGTGCACAACTTACCATCGATGGAAACAACTGGCAATCCAGTACCGGTGCAGCTAACTTCAGTTTCACACAAGTAGGTGGCGGAGTGTTTGCCAATCAAGGCGTGACGCTTAACCCTTCTACTGACGCCAACCGTGCTACCATGATTCGCTCCTCAATTTGGGGTAACACAGTGAATGTGAACCTAACTGCGATTCCGAACGGAACCTATGACGTGTACGTATATGTTTGGGAAGATAATTTTACCCAGACGTTTTCGGTATCTCTTGAAGGATCAGTAGTTGTGCCAGTACACAACAGTGGCAGTGCCGGAACATGGAATAAGCTAGGGCCCTTCCGAGCAACCATTACGGATGGGGCGATCAATGTTTCAGCCAATGGCGGACATGCTTGTCTTTCTGGTATCGAAATATGGTCTGTGAATGGAACGCAAGGTAATACCCCGCCCATTGTGTCCAACCCTATACCAGACCAGTTAGCAACAGTGAGCCAGGAGTTTAGTTATACAATTCCGCTGAATACGTTCTCCGATCTGGACGCCGGAACTACGCTTGCATATTCTGCCAGTCTTTCCAATGGAAATCCACTTCCATCGTGGTTATCGTTCAACCCAACTACGCGTATGTTTACAGGAACTGCTACAAGCGGTGACGTAGGGGTATTGCAAATCCAGATGACTGCCTCCGATGGAGAGGCGACAGCCAGCGATACTTTTGCTCTAACTGTTAACGAGCCGGGCAGCACTACCTTCTATCGTGCATTAAACTTAAATGGCGCACAAACTACTATCGACGGAAACAACTGGCAGTCCAGTACCGGCGCAGCTAACTTCAGTTTCACACAAGTGGGTGGCGGAGTGTTTGCCAATCAAAGTGTACCCCTTATTCCAGGTACAGATACCAACCGTGCTACCATGATCCGCTCATCGATTTGGGGTAACACGGTCAATGTAAATGTGACTGCAGTACCCAACGGTACCTATGATGTCTACTTGTACGTGTGGGAAGACAATTTTACCCAGACCTTTTCTGTATCGCTTGAAGGATCAGTAGTTGTGCCAGTACACAACAGCGGGAGCGCCGGAACATGGAACAAGCTTGGACCCTTCCGGACTAACATTACAGATGGAGCGATCAATGTTTCAGCAAATGGCGGACATGCGTGCCTCTCAGGTATAGAAATCTGGAGAGCAGCAGCAGGTAGCCCATTTGTTTTACAGCCTTATCCAGACCAGAGCGTTTCAGTAGCAGATGGCAGTCTGGTAGTGCCGTTAGCTAATATCTTTAACGATGATGGCGGCGTGAATAATCTAACTTTCAGCGTTCCGAACAACACTAACCCGGCGTTGATAAGTAACACGCAGATTGTCGGTACACAATTGACATTTACGCTTAGTGGAAACGCTGGTACTGGTTTGATTACACTTAGAGCAACGGACGCGAGCAACGCTTTTGTTGAAGACGTGTTTCAATTGACGGTCACGCCTGAAGGACCAGCGCAGCTTGTAAATCTTATTCGTATTAATGCCGGAGGACCTGCGCAAAATTTCGGTGGCGAAGCTTGGGTTGCAGATCAATACTTTGCAGGTGGCAATACTTATTCAACCGCCGCTGCAATCAATGGGACAACGCAGGATCAGATTTATCAGACAGAGCGCTGGGGTAATGTTCAATATTCAATCCCGGTACCGGGCCCAGGCACTTATGCAGTAGATCTTCATCTGGCGGAAATCTATTTTAATACGACTGGTTCGAGAGTCTTTAATATTAATATCGAGAATGGTCAATTCACCAGGAATAATCTCGATATTGTTCAGGCTTTTGGCGCAAGCAACACAGCCTATGTATTGCGCGCGGATAACCTCGCCGTTAATGATGGTTTCATCAACATTACATTTACCTCAATTGTGAATAATGCAAAGATCTCCGGCATCGCTGTCGGAAGATATGAGACCGGTGCGCAGGTCAGATCAGCACTCGCATCTAAGGCGCCAGTTGTAAAGACGCCGCCTAATGTAACTATCTATGAAGGACAAGCCTGGAGTTACCAGGTGGAGGCAACTGATCCTGACGGAGACAAATTATCATATTCTACAAGAGGGTTGCCGGCATCTCTTTACATCGACAAGACCTCTGGATTCATCAAAGGAACAATCGAGGCAAATGCCAACACCTTCCCAGTCACGGTGAAAGTCACGGATGCTACCGGACTCAGTACCGAGGCGAACTTTGTTGTGACCGTGGCGGCCAGACCAATTCTTCGCGAAACCGTTGCACAGCAACTATTGGTTTATCCTAACCCGGTAGACAAAAATGAATTTTCTGTGAAGCTTGACGTAAAACAAAGTGGTGGGTGGAGTTTCGCGCTACTCGATTTTGCAGGAAGACAAATTAAACTAGGAGAATTCCAACTTAATGAAGGTGTGCAGGAACTTACTTTTGACTTGACTCCTTATAAGTTAAGTGCAGGTTTGTATTACTTGTCTGTTCAGAATGGTAAGGAGAAGCAGGTGGTAAAAATTGGAATTAAACAAAATAGGCAATAGTTATCAAGTAAGATGTCATGTTAAGCCTCCCAAAAAAAGCCATTGCACGCGTAAGGCGGATGGCGCGGATGGTCCGGCTAAAATATATCCCATATCATCCGGAATTTAAACCGAAAGGGGTACGAAAATTAAGAGAAGGTAGCCGGGGTGTAACGGTAATGGACATACACCCCGCCTACACCTCCGCATTGGATTTACCAGAGAAATTTCTTGAAGATTGCTCTGCATATTCACGGCCGCCAGTTACTATCGATTTTCCAGCATCATTTGTAGCTTCTATAAGAAATGGGAGAATATTTGCGCACGACGTCAACAACTTTGCTGTGGTAACAGAAGACAATTATGTATTAGACGAGGCGTCTTTTCAATGGGTCGATGCGCCAGTACCCGTAGATCAAAACATGGTGTTTAAGGCAAAAGGATTCACGACGCCGCGCAAATATGCTGGTACCGTATTCAGTCTTTTAACGATGGGTGCTGCCAGGCAATATTACTTTCACTGGATGTTCGATGCTATCGCGAAACTTGACCTCTTAAAAGCCAGTGGACTCTTTGATTCGGTTGACTATTTCCTTGTTCCGAATTATAAGTATGGTTTCAATAGGGAATACCTTTCGCATTTTGATATTCCCGAGCATAAGATTATTAATGGATTGGAGGAGGATCATATTCAGGCCGACAATCTGATTGTTACTTCAGAAGTCAGGCGTGAAGAACACCTGCCGAAGTGGGCTTGTGATTTTTATTACAATAATTTCGTAACAGGCAGAGAAGTAAAAAACGCAGGAAGGCGCATATATATAGCTCGCGGTGATGCTGCAAGAAATAGAAAATTATCAAACGAGGCCGAATTGATTGAGGTATTAAAAAAACAAGGCTTCGAGATCTTGTATTTAACCAGAGTCGCAGTTAAGGATCAGGTTAAAATTTTCAACGATGCTGCATTTATTGTAGCCGTCCATGGCGGCGGCCTTTCGAACCTGGTGTTCTGTGAGCCCGGTACAACCGTATTGGAAATTTTTCCGGACCAATATGTAAGGCATTATTTCTACGAGATATCTGTCAAACGTGGGCTTTCATATCATTACATGTTGTGTGAATCAGAAAAGCCATGCGACAACCATTTTGACGGTGAGATAGTTGGTCTTACGGCAGACATTGACGCCATCATGAATAAAATCAACAGCCTAACCAGCCGGTCGCATATTGCAGAAAATGAAAGCGCAAAGCTAACTGCAGCTCCCACACGCGGCTAACTCTAGCTGGTCTTAAGGTAAATTCTGCTTTGTGATATTCAGATAAAGTAATAAGGAATAGGGAATAAGGTACAAGGGGTTCAAAGCAAACTTACAACTCTTCTAGTGTCCAGGGTTCATCATACCCTGCCTTTAGCCTAATACTGGCGACCGCTATCCTTCACCGCACCGCGGCGTTGCATGCCCAGTCAATTTTTCTATCTTTATAAACACACGCAAATTATGATTGGCAACTACATCAGCAGTGCTTTGCGCAATATCTATCGGAGTAAGTTCTTCTCTTCGATAAACATATTTGGTTTATGCGTGGGACTGACTGCTGCCATTTTAATTTCGATTTTCGTTGCTTTTGAATACAGCTATGATAAGTTTCAGCCTTTTGCGTATGATGTTTACCGCGTTGAACTTCACACCTACAGAAACGCAACGTTGGAAAGTAAGAGCGCGCTTACTCCTCCTGCAGTAGCCATCTCGTTATCAACCACCTTTCCTGAAGTGCAGGAAATTGCAAGAATTGCTGCGAATCCTGGAAAGGCCCGTGTTGTTGTTAATCGAACTGTAGTCAAAGAGACAAAAGCATATATAGCCGACTCATCAATATTTAAGGTTTTTCATTTTGAGTTTATTGATGCCAACACAAGCGATATGTTCAATGGACCGTCTGATGCTGTGATTTCAGAATCGCTTGCGAAGAAACTCTTTGGGCTGAATTGGGATGTCAAATCTTTAACTGAAACTATTGAAATACAAAGTGATGGAATTAGTGGCGTTTTCAATCTAAAAGGTGTCTTTAAGAATTTTCCTGAGAATTCTCATTTCAATCCGCAACTGATCGTACCTAATAGCTATTTAAGACAATTGGTTGGACAGCTTGCTGATGACAATAATTGGAATTTTAACTTTTTTCATTCGTATGTCCGGTTAAAAAATGGTTCAGATCCCTTAGCCCTACAATCACGTTTCAACGCTTTTGTCTCTGAAGCGAGGAGAGACGCTTTGCAATCTGAAAATGCTTCTTATGATTTCCACTTCCTGCCGATGACGGATATTCATTTGAAATCTTCCGTTCAATTTGATTTGGAAGAGGGCGGTGATTCAAGGATTGTGTTCGCATTAGGTATAACAGGAGTAATAATATTGGTGGTGGCCTGGATAAACTTCATCAATCTTTCAACGGCAAGAGGAATCCGTCGCGCCAGAGAAATTGGAGTACGAAAAGTGATGGGAGCCGCGAAATTGCAACTGGTCATTCAATTCGTGATCGAAGCATTGTTGGTAAATGCATTTGCGCTTTTTTTAGCACTAATCATTATCGCCCTTTTGGGACCTGTATTTGCAGAAATGATTGAAGTGCCGCCCCGATTCATGACAGTCTCGTTTCTGTTGTCGGAACCAAACTATGTTCTTATAGGGAGTGGACTATTTTGTGCAGGCGTTCTTTTTTCTGCGCTATATCCTGCGTTTGTTTTGTCTTCTTATAACCCGATTAAGGCTCTTAAGTCAGAAGTTTTAAAACCAAAAGGCCTGACATTTCGGAAAAGCCTTTTAGTGGTTCAAACTGTAATTTCCCTCGTGATGATCGTTGGAACTTTTGTTGTATACGAGCAGGTAACCTTTATGCGCACCACTGACTTGGGAATAGATATAGATAAAGTACTAATTGTCGAAGCACCCGAGGTTTTTAACGCTGCAAACGCGGCTGCCACCAATGTATTCAAATCCGAAGTTGAAAATCTTTCTTTTGTAAAGGGCTTTACAATGTCAAGCGTCCTTCCCGGTCATGAAATAACTTTCCGTTCTTACAACTTGTCAAACAAACTAACGAAGTCATCTATCAATTGCGGCATAATTGGTGTCGATACTGAGTTCTTCAGGAATTTTGATGTAGATCTTGTTGCCGGTCAGTTTTTTTCAGAGGTAGACAGTTTGAACTCAGGTGTCATTCTTAATGAAGAAGCAGTAAGCCAGCTTGGGTTTACGAATGCCGATGAGGCGGTAGGTGCTCAAATTGTTCATGAAAACAAAGGACGAAAAACCGACTATGTTATTCGGGGCGTCGTAAGAAATTATCACCATAGATCATTGCATAGCGCTCTTGAACCCATCATGTTTATCAATGGAAAAGAAATCACATTTTTTTGCATAAAACTCAAAGAAAACGCATGGACGGCACTTCAAAAAGAGGTGGCACTTATCGGGAATACCTATGATAGACTTTTTCCAGGAAGTGGATACACTCACTTTTTTCTGGATCAGAATTTTGATGATCAGTACAAATCCGAAATTAAGTTTGGAACACTTTTTTTTAGTTTTTCCGTTTTGGCAATCATTATTTCTGCTTTGGGGCTTTTGGGGTTATCAACGTTCATGATAAGCCTGCGAACCAAGGAAGTCGGAATTAGGAAGGTAATGGGAGCCGACGCGTGGTCAATTACAAAACTTCTATTAACAGATTATACTCGGCTACTGATTGTTTCTATGATAGTTGGTATTCCGATGTCGCATTACTTAATCACTTATTGGCTTCAAAATTTTGCTTTTAAAATTGACACCGGACTGTTTTTATTTGTTGTCCCGTTACTATTGCTATCAATGGTAATTTTTTCAGTAGTAGGGATACAGTTATTGAGAGCAGCTTCTGCTAATCCGGTAGATGTAATCAGAGAGCAATAAGTAAAGTTTATCGGGCTTGATGAACTGATCGCCGACAACCTATTGCAGATCGCTGCCCTTCTGCTCAAGCCGAACCTCAAACTCCAAACCTTAAACCCGCAACCTTAAACTATAACAGTGGTGTCAGCAAACGGCATACAGAATCAAGCAAGCGATGGTACAGCGATCTCTTCGACCATTCCTTAATAGTCACTTCCTTGCTATGTTCGAGGTCATCGATGAATGAAGCATCAAGTTCCTTGCAGAAATTGTGATCATAAATCACTGCCGCGATTTCGAAGTTAATATAGAAGCTACGAGTGTCCATATTTGCCGTGCCTACAATGGCAACCTCATCATCAAAGGTCATTGTCTTGGCGTGCATAAACCCCCTCTCATAAAGGAATATCCTGATACCACTGCGCAACAATGGTCTGATGTAGGAAAGTGATGCGTGCTTAACAATATGTGAATCGGATTTGCCAGGCAAAATCATTCTGACGTCTACCCCGTTAGTTGCGGCGATCTGCAGTGCTGTAATTATTTGATCGGTAGGAATGAAATACGGTGTGACAATCCATATATTTTTTTTTGCCTGGTTGATGCCCGCTAAAATAGCTTCCATGCAAAAGGGGCGAGGCGAATCCGGACCACTGGCTACAAGCGTCGCAGTGGCTTTACCAACATTCTCAAATTTGTTGCCGAAGTAAGGCTGTTCAAATGGAAATTTTAATTTAGCTGTAAAATGCCAGCTGAGGAGAAATTGTAGCTGTAACAAATTGACAAGGGGTCCCTCGATCTTTATATGTGTGTCACGCCAGTAGAGATTGTGTTTCCCGTTATTCATATAACGTTCATCCAGATTGATCCCGCCTTCAAAACCAATTCGGCCATCGATCACAATAATCTTGCGATGGTTCCTGAAATTGGCCTGAGCAAGCAATGGAAATCGAACTGGCATGAAGCGATGAGCCTTGATTTTTGCCTTTCGCAGACGTCGCACCATTCTCTTGTTACTAGCAGAACCGAAATCGTCCAGGATTATGCGTACCTCTACACCTTCTCTGGCTTTGCGAACAAGAACATCAACTATCTTTTTCCCTATATCATCGTAAGAAAAAATATAGTACTCCATATGGATGTGATGCTTAGCTTCCTCAAGTGAACGAAGCACCTCGGGAAACTTGGCTTCGCCATTTAAAAGTAAATCGATTTTATTACCTTCTGTTAGAACTCCCTGGTGTTGATTGAAAATTAGTCGCGCAGGCGCAATAAGGTCGCCAAATTCTTTTTCTGTCCTTTCGAAACGACGTTCAAATTCCAGCTGATTGTCTTTCCAAAAACTTTCAATGACTGGCGAATCTATGGCACCCTTAAGATTGAATAGCCGTTGTTTCCTGTAATCCCGTCCAAAAAAATAGTAAACTACCAAGCCCAATACCGGCACGAGCGCAAGAAGCAGAATATAGGCAATTGACTTAGCCGGATTCTTATTGTCAAGTAATATGGTGAGGATGACACCAAGATACGCCAGAATAAATGGGACTACCCAATACCATTGGCTGGACAAGAGCGACGCGAGATCCCAGAGTGTCATCTTTGATTAGTTAATAGTTAAAAGTTATTAGTTAATTGTCGCTGCCCTATAAGCTTTGCGGTTTTTTACAAGTGAATTTATTAAGAATCCGCAATACCCCATTCGAAAAATGCAATCGACAAGACCAGTCTATTAACTATTAACATTTAACTATTAACTTTTACGCAAGCTAATCGAAGACGTGCAGGGTTAAAGTCGTGCCCGACTTCACAGTAAATTTCTTAAAAGCGGTGTACTTGCTGCCTGTAGTCTGTTTAACCCTGAATACGATTTTGTACTGTCCGGGCAACAAGCTGAGCGTAAACTCGTGTCTGAGATTATTCAAGTTGCACACCCACGATTGGGTACCATCTGCTTTGATTTCATACAAACTTCCATAACCTGTAGAGGTTGTATTAAAATTAACGATACCAGGTGAAGGGATCAATATCGTTTCAGTCTGGTTAGGCCGGATCTCAATATCAAACACGCGGCGCGGTAAGGTCAGCGTTTCCACTTCGTAGCGACCAGTGAGGTACCTAACTGTCTCATTGCTCGACTGTGTATGAATCAATTCTGATTTGTCTTTCTGCCTTACTACAGCCTGCAGGTTATTGTCCCGTCGACCTTCCTGCCGCACGACCACGTTTCCTTGCGGGGCAGGTATAGTCAATACGTTGTGCTTTCCAATGTTTAATGCAATATTTTTTTTGATAACGGGTGGTATTGTGTTCACTACAAGATCATAGTCCACTACCGGATCAATCTGAACCGTATCCGGGTTTCCCTGCCTGTCGCGGTAATGGACAAAATCATACATCGGTATTCCTGTTAATGAATTGAGAAAGCTAACGTTCACATTTGTTTCTGTACGCTGATTATTTTCTCCAAGTATTTCGACACTGACGGTAGTCTTTGCAAAAGACTTCTCTATCGCTTCGTTAAGAACATCATTAAATTTTCCTGGGGTATCAGCGTCGATATATTTTCCCGCACACTCCAATGATTGCGGATTTCGCATACCGAGACCGATAATGTACGGTCGAAGAAACACACCTGCTTTTTGCAGGGCGCGCGACGTTGCACATATGTCTCCGCCACAAGATTCTATTCCGTCGGTTATAAGAATAACTATATTGCGATACCCTGCGTTTGTCGGAAAATCTTTTGCAGCCTGCTCCAACGAGTAGGTTATGGGCGTAACACCCTTGGGTTTTATTTCGCTTAGCTTTTGAATGATTTGAGTATGGCTTCTCGCTTTAAAGGGAACTTCCAGCCATGTGTCTTTGCAATTTTTTATTTCTTGAGGAGAACGATGCCCATATACCCGTAGCGCGAGCTCCAGCTTGTTATTTTGCCCAAGCGAGTCGACTAGTTTTGTCAGAATAGATTTGGCGACGCTCCATCGGGTTTGATTGGGCCGTTCCCACTGTTCTAGCATACTGCCCGATGCATCGAGCAGGAAAAGAATACGAGTCTTTTCTGGCATCTTTTGTTGGACCTTCGTCTGACTGAATGACGCCGTACAACAAAAAATAACGAGAACAATTACCGATATCTGAAAATGCGCTCTGGACAAAATCATTTTACCAAGTTAACGGTATTGTATCGTTCTTGGTATTAGAACTGAAATTATGAATTATGAATTTTAAATTTCGAATTTGAATAACGAATACGGAAAAGGATTAGGAGATCATTCCCCCAAAATCTGCGCTGCATGATTCTTCGTATCCACTTTCTGGATCACGTCCTCAATTACCCCTTTCTCGTTTATCAGAAATGTTACACGAGCGGTGCCCATGTATTTCCTGCCGTACATTGATTTCTCTACCCATGTACCGTACGCATCATGAACTTTTTTGTCGGGGTCGGCAAGCAGGTGAAATGGAAGCTTTTCTTTGGCAATGAATTTCTGGTGCGATTTCTCCGTGTCAGTGCTTATGCCCAGCACCTCATACCCCTGTTTCTGCAGGGCTTTATAATTATCGCGAAGGTTGCAAGATTCTGCAGTACAGCCCGGAGTCATATCTCTTGGATAGAAATAGAGTACTAATTTTTTCCCCTTGAAATCCTTTAATCTTACCGGATTTCCATTTTCGTCGTTTACGTTGAAGTCAGGCGCTTTGTCTCCCGGTTGTAAGGTCATTTCCTAAGGAATTTTTTGTGTGAACGTACTCTTATTTCCTGCGCGGTCCGTTACTGTAAGTTCGAATAATCCTTTCATCGGAACTTTCTTATTCAGTAGTTCTGACCAGATCACGCTATTCTTATTATCATAGTGCATTAAAACCCACTCGCCATTTATTGTTGCCTGGTAATCTGAGATCCCTGAAAGGTAATCCCGTATCTTAAACCGGGCAGTCGAGCTGTTAACATATACCGGTGTGATTACTGGCGGAATTGAATCTTGAATGATCATGAAGTCACCGAACTCTCTCGTGTGAAAATTAATACGGTCATTCACCCATTCGCCACCCAGATAGGTATGACTCTTGCCCGAAACACGATACACACCGATGTTGCGGGCATTTGGATACGTCATCTTCGGCTTTAATGACACGAGAATACTTTTGTTCAGCGGAAAGGTACGGGTGCCAATAGTATAAACTTCGTCGCCACGCGTGGTAAGGTTGAAATCTGTATGCAGGAATAATGTGTCATAGATTGCGTTCTCTGGGAAAGTGATGTCCATCAGATTACCATAGAATTTATAGGGTGTACCTGATGGAACTGTTGCGTTAATTTTTGGTAGAAAGGTCTTATCGCAGACTGTGATGGAGTCTGGAATAGTCTTACGCAAGTCAATGAGATATACCGCCTGGTTTACATTGTAATAATCTGGCTCAATCTCCCATTGTTTTCCGTCAAGGAACACAGTCGCTTTGTTACCGGAGGGGACACAAGGTTTTGCAGAAACGATCAAGGTATTTTCCATGACGTCGGTGCTAAGTTCCTCTTTTAATACTCCCAGTGTTGGAACTTCTTTAACTGGTTCGTCGGATTTTAGTCGGAAGGAAACATTGCTGGCATTTCCATCCGTATCCTTCATGATGATTTCTATTTCCGATTCGGGTTTCGATGAATCAATTTTTAGTTTACCTGTTCCAGGCGACTCATTGTAGAACTTAAGATTGTTTCCATCATCGATGTATAGCTTGTAGAAACGAGTGCCCTTATTCCGCATTGTTTTAAAGTCCATCAGCGTATAGATGGCCCGTGTTTCCGCGATATTTACTTTATCGATTGCTTGTTTGAATATCAGCCTGTCATCAACCTTTAATTCGAGGTAATTCACACCTCCATAAAACTGGCTTTTTGCTGCCAGCTTGTCCTTTGCAATAATCTCAACACCGATATTACCAGTAGCATAGATTGGATTTGCAATAATGAAGTTGTTTCCTACGCGCTGAGCGTAAAACTCAAATCGCCCAAACTGATGGTTGATCCGCGAATTGATGTCGAGTGCCCGAAGTGCGATCTTTTCAGCAGCTGGTGGATACTTGTCAACTATCTCACTGAAGCCTGCCACTTTCAACGGGTCCAACGCATTGTTATCCGAATCGCGGATATCAAAGTGAAGGTGCGGACCGCCAGAGGAGCCGGTATTTCCTGACAAGCCTATTGTATCACCGCGACTAACAACAAATTGATTTGGCTCGAAATACAAATCAATTTCACCTGATCTCAAACGGTACTGCTCAGTTAAAACATGTTTCCCGATTGAGCCCATGAATTTATCAAGATGGGCGTATAGCGTGGTGTTTCCATCGGGATGCGTGATGTAAATAACGTTACCGTATCCGGTGCCGCTGGAAGATATACGAGAGATATATCCGCTCTTCGAGGCGCGTACCGGCATACCGATCATGTTATTCGTTCGAATGTCGATACCCGAATGAAAATGGGTAGTTCGAAGTTCTCCCATGGTACCTGCGAGCGATCCCGGCTGTCCTGGATATACAGGATACAAGTAGGTTTCATCGGCCGGAAATTTTTCCTCAGGCCTACTGAATTGTGCTTGTGAAAAAGATGGGGCGATCGTTAGAAATAAAAATACGAACTCACCTAACTTCAAATTCCAATAGTTTTTCATTCTCGATACTTGCTGATAAGACGTCGCCAACCTTGACCGGGCCAACACCTTTTGGTGTTCCCGTAAAAATTAAATCACCGGTGCGCAGCGTAAAAAATTTTGATAAGTACGAAATTATATAATCAAAACTAAAAAGCATAAGACCTGTATTGCCTTGTTGTTTTAATTCTCCATTAACTGTCAAACTAAAGTTGATGGAATTCAGTTCTTTGAAATCTTTCACTGGTATAAACTTGTCAGAAACAGGAGCCGAACCGTTGAACCCTTTTGCAATGTCCCACGGTAATCCTTTTTCTTTTGCTTTCTGCTGTAGATCTCTGGCTGTAAAGTCGACACCAATTCCAATCGCATCAAAATATTTAGCTGCAAATTTTTCACTTATCATTTTACCTTCTTTGCAAATGCGAAGCACAAGCTCCCCTTCGTAATGAATGTCCTTTGAAAACTCTGGATAATAAAACGGCGCGTTATTCCGAATCAACGCAGTGTCTGGCTTTGTGAAAATTACGGGCTCGTCAGGACGCTCATTACTAAGCTCTTTGATGTGCTCTGCATAATTTCTGCCAACCGCGAAGATTCTCATTTTTTTGTTTTACTTTTTTAGATTAATAATATTCAATTATATTGTTGAAAATCAATTACTTATTCCAAAAAAATGAAGTTACAGTTTAATCATCAGCATTCTTTTTTTCAGGCAAACTGGCCACGCCGGACTGCTCTTCAAACTTCGCATTTTCTATAAAGGTAGGGCATTTTATGATGACTGTATGTATCGCTTTGTCGTCTATCAGTTTAATGATCCCATTCGGTTGTTCAACGCCGTCTACTATCGTTGTCTGTTCTCCTACCTCATTGGGAAAGACCTCTATTTCATAGGACGTTTCCTGATACTGATACCGCAACTTGAATGAGGTCCATTCCGTGGGTACTCGTGGCTCAAACCAGAGCTCGTCACCCTGCCTGTTTAGCCCAAGGAAAGAGTGTGTTATGAGCTGATACATCCAGCCGGCTGATCCTGTGTACCAAGTCCAGCCACCGCGTCCAGTGTGGGGATGAACGCCGTAAACATCTGCTGCCATTACATAGGGCTCCACCTTGTAGATGTCGACGTCCTCGGGTGACTTACCATGATTGATAGGATTGATCATATTGAGCAGCTCCCAGGTGTGATGATGGTCCCCAATTTTTGCAAAAGCCATAACCATCCAGATGGCGGCGTGCGTATACTGGCCGCCATTCTCTCTTACACCGGGCACATATCCCTTGATGTAACCTGGATCCATTTCTCCTTTATCAAATGGAGGCTCTAGCAGCTGAATCAATCCTTTGTCGCGATTGATGAGATACTCGTCCACCGACTTCATCGCGATCTGCGTTCGCTTCCTGGGAGCGGCCCCGGAAAGTATAGACCAGCTTTGCGCGATAGAATCAATCATGCAATCATCGTTCTGTGCCGAACCAAGTGGCATGCCATCGTCGAAATATGCGCGCCGATACCATTTGCCATCCCATGCATGCTCTTCAATATTGCTTCTTAGCTCCGCAGCTTTGGTTTGCAGCGTTTCAACAAAGTCATTATCGTTTCGGAACTCGGCAACGGGTATGAAACGCATTAGCACATCGTAGAGGAAGAATCCAAGCCAAACGCTTTCACCCTGGCCGTGAATTCCGACCATATTCATTCCATCATTCCAGTCACCGGATCCAATCAGAGGAAGACCATGTCTTCCAAATCTGAAAGCATGTTCGATTGCACGCTTGCAATGTTCGTACAGGCTTGCGCGTATTTCGGTTGTAATGGGAAGATCGTAATAAGATTCCTCGTGAGCATTGAGAGGCCTGCCTTCGAGGAAGGGGACAATTTCATCGAGTATCTTACTGTCGCCGGTTGTGTGCACATATTTGCTTGTTACATACGGCAGCCAGACGAAATCATCTGAACAAAGCGTACGTACACCTCGTCCCACTGGCGGATGCCACCAATGCTGGACGTCACCTTCTCTAAATTGTCGCGACGCCGCCAGCAAAATCTGGTCGCGCGTCAGGCGGGCATCTGCATGCATCAGCGCCAGCACATCCTGCAATTGATCGCGGAAGCCGAATGCACCTCCGGATTGATAGAATCCGCTGCGGCCCCACAATCTGCACGCCAATACCTGATAGACAAGCCAGCCGTTAGCGAGAATATTCAGCGATGGATCCGGTGTTTCGACCTGTACCGTGCCCAGAGTTTTCTGCCAGAATTCATGTACCCTTTCCAATGCCTGCGCTGCCATCTTGTTCCCACGCGATTGCTTGATCGTTCGTTCAGCTTCGAACCTGTCCTGACCGGCACCAATTCTAAACACAACTTCTCTTGACGCGCCGTCATCGAGATCAAAAGGTACTTGTACAGCGGCACATGGATCGAGACCCGCGCCCCATTTCCCCGACAACTTGGATCTTCTCATCCCATCCGGAGCATTGAGCGATCCGTTCCTTCCAATAAAATCAGAGCGATCAGCTGTAAAACTTGACTGTAGTTCATCAACATCAAAAAATGCTACTCGATTTGGAAACTCAGTGTTGTAAGCATTTTTCGCGATTAGCGCGCCCGTTGCAGTATCCAGCTCGGTAACAATATGCATTGCAGATTTCGAGCGCATGCTTTCAAGCACCCATTCGATGTAGCCGGTTGCCGATAATTTCCGTGTTCTTCCTGAAACGTTTCTCACCTTTATCGAGATATATTTTACCGGCGCTTCGACGTCAACATAAATGCGCGTCTCAGCCATAATACCATCGTGAGCATTTTCAAACAAAGAATAACCGAATCCATGCCTCGTCCTGTAGGCTGCCTTATTGCGGCGCGGGTAGGGCAAGGGTGACCAGTAGTCACCGCTTTCTTCATCCCTGAGGTAAAAAGCTTCACCACATCCATCACTAACAGGATCATTGTGCCATGGTGTTATTCTGAAGCCATGAGCATTTTCAGCCCAGGTATACGACGAACCACTTTCGCTTACAATCGTACCAAAATGTCGATTAGCCATCACGTTAATCCAGGGAAGGGGAGTAGTATGGCCTTTCCGGGTGGTAATGACGTATTCCTTGCCGTCGGTGGTGAATCCGCCTATTCCGTTAGGGAATAGAAGTTCTTTGATTGCCGGAAGCTTGCTGACAACTGGCGCGTAGGCCACCACACCCGTCAGGTAAGGAATGGATGTTTTTGCTGCGACCTTGCGATTGACCTGGTCGGCTAATGTTCCACGACTATCAGAAATGATAACACGCGCTACAGCTTGAAGCAGAATCCTATCTTCGGCAGTGACCTGATCCAGTGGTCGTACGAATATTCTTCCTTGTCTTTCAGGTGTATTTATTCCGATACCGGCAGCGATAAGTCCCTGGATTTGTTCTTGCAACACCTGCCTGTATCCACTCGGATCTTCGTTCAGAATAACCAGGTCGGCGGCAAACCCCTTCAAGTGCCAGTAGGCTTGTGCCTGCACCAGTTGCTTAATGACAGTAATGTTGTTGCTGTCGGAAACCTGTAGCAGTACTATCGGTAGGTCGCCCGAGATGGAATAACTCCATAGCGCCGATTGACCGCGCTGATTTTTGATGAGTATGTTTGAATTAGCCCGCAGGGCAGGATTCATATAAATAACCGAGCTTGCCAACCTGCCGTATAATTCAGCGTCTTCTTCAGTAGCGTTAATCTGTCTCAAAACGACCTGGCTATGCGTCCACGATAACTCAAACGCACGGTCGCGCATGTTCCTATCCTGATATTTGTCGATCAAATATTGACTTGAATCCCGGGATTCAGCCATTCCCGTCACAACGTCGAACACTATTGTGTCATCTGCTTCTACGACAATTCGATTCTTTATAGATACAATAGGGTCAAGTACAGATCCCTGCGAACCTGAAAGATTTTTGTTTGCTTTTACCCCGACAGGATTCTGGATGTTATGGCCACGGCCGATAAATTTATTTCTATCGGTTTCATAAGAGGTGTTTAGGGATTTGCCGTGGGTTAATTTCATTAGATGAAGCATCCACGGTGGTTTTTCGTCACGAGACCTGGCCCGCCTGGTGCAGAGAATTGCTTCCTGGTGCTGAAGGACTTCTGTTTGCACGAAAAGGTTACTAAATGCAGGGTGAGACGCGTCTGCTATGTGCGCAGCCATGACGGCTTCAGCGTAAGTGGTCAGCTCTAAAGTTGCCTTTTCTTTCGATCGGTTGGTTATATGTATCCTGCGGATCTCAATATCATCCTCTGGCGAAACAATGATCTCTGTATAAGTCTCAATGTCACCATCACGTCTCCTGTATTCGACACGTCCTTGCGAAAATACAGCGGTGTATTGGTCGGCTTCTTTTAATGTTGGCTGATGCGCATTTGACCATAGTTTGTCGGTTTCGATATGTCGCACGTAGCAGAACGTACCCCAGTTATCACAGGTCGCGTCTTCCCGCCAGCGTGTGACGGCCAGATCTTTCCAGCGACTGTACCCACCCCCAGCGTTGGTCATCATCAGATGGTATTTTCCATTTGAGAGGAATTGTACCTCTGGAGTTGGGGTATCAGGTGTATGTATGATGCGTATTTGTGCCTGCGATAACGTTGGAGTTATGTCCTCCATCTCGGCTGAAGCAGTGTAATACCCTGTTGTTTTCGGAACTTGTTCCTGCAAAAGCAATAACGCGGTCTGGAATTCGGGATCTGCTTCGAAACGCTTTTGCATCGGCATGTCAAGCAACAAATACGCAAGGGAAAGCAGACTCATACCCTGGTGATGCGCCATGAAACTCTGGATGACGACATGCGATTGTCCTCGGGGCAAGCGGGAAGGGGTATAATCCACTGCTTCAAAAAAACCATACTTACCCTCAAAGCCTGCGTCGCGCATAGTCTCCAGGTTGGAACACGCTGCTTCCGGATCAACCATGAGTGCAAGTACGGTAGCATAAGGCGCAATGACGAGGTCAAGACCGAGCCCACGTTTAAACCCTAGCCCGGGTACGCCAAACGCCTTATATTGATACGTTAAACTTGCGTCTACGACGTTATAACATGACTCGGAAATGCCCCAGGGAATACTTTGTTGTTTACCGTATTCAATTTGTCTCTTTACTGTACCTTTGCACGTCTCATCGAGTAGCGTATTTTCATAGGACGGCATCACCAGGGTAGGCATCAGGTATTCAAACATTGAAGCACTCCATGACAACAGCACCGGGGTGTTATCGGCAGTTGTAAGCCGTCTACCGAGGGCGAACCAGTTTTCCTGAGGAAGTTTTCCCTGCGCGATCGCGACAAACGAACACAGCCTTGCTTCCGATGCGAGCAAATCGTAATAGCTTGCGTCCCGATGATGATCATCGACATTATATCCAATTGCTAACAGGTGTTGATTGCTATCGTATAAAAAGCTGTATTCCATGTCCGCGAATTCTGAACACTGCGCTGCAAGCGATTCGAGCGTTCCAATGCGCTCACGTGCTCTTTGACTGGCGACTTCATAAGCTTTTGCAAGTTCAGTAAGCGTTGTCAATTCGCTGGTCGAAGCTTGCGTTCTAAGATCTTCCCATCGTAATCGTAAATCTTTGTCGACACTTGCAAGTTCTTCCAGCGTTGGAATTTCATTTAGAAATTTCAGCGACCTGTACTTTTCAGGAATCTCGATCGATAGCCAAGGTGCGAGAAAGTCAATTTCTTTGGAAATTTTTTTGATATCGTTGGCAAACGTTTCAATCCATTTTGTGGCGGGAGAACGGCTATCTTTGGCTATAGCTTCGTTTGCAATATTGAGATGAATTGCAAGGTCTTCGAGTTTTTTCCGTACAGCCTTTAAATTAAGAGAATCGATGTCGCGATTTTCTTCAAATACCTTTTTGAACTGCAATATTGCAGAATGTTCCTGTGGGTCTGAAGCAATGGCTACCCTCAACGTATCATGAAGCGCATCCATTATTCCCGGGTGCAATATTTTCTGATTTTTTAAACCCAGTAAACCTTGCCTTAGTGTCAGGAGGTGGCCAGCCAGATTTCCGCTGTCAACGGTGGAAATGTAACGGGGATGTAATGGTTTAAGTGATTGCGTATCATACCAGTTGAAAAAATGACCGAAGTAACGATCCAGTCCTTCCATAGTCGACAGCGTGTTACCAGTGCGTTGTAGTAACTCGGTTGTCGTCGAATAACCGAAATCATGCGCGGCAAGATTTGCAAGTAATGAAAGACCTATATTGGTCGGGGAGGTCCGGTGTGCGACAACTGAAATCGGATATTCCTGCAGGTTATCAGGTGGAAGCCAATTGTCTGCAGGTCCAACCAGGTTTTCAAAAAATGCCCAGGTTTTTCTTGCGAGTTCACGCAAATAAAATTGCTGTTCAGCCGTAACCTTAGTCCTGCGTTTGGGAACGGGAAGACCAAGCCACCATTCAACGGTTGGGGAGATGGCCCACGCAATGATTATGGGAGCAGCGACTATTAGCGTTTCCGAGTGAAAGATCACGAGGTAAATAAAGATCACCACTGCGACCGCCGGCGCAATAGCCATCGACAAGTAAGTATCTTTCAGACTCCGGTCGCGGATCTTGATGAGGCCGGAGGGATTCCATTCCAATAACTTCCTCCGCGATATAATGATGCGCCACAGCGTTCTACCGATGGCGTCAAGACTTATGTAAGCCTCATAAGGCAAACATACCAGCGTGAATACGGACTGGAGAATATTTTTGTAAGTTGCCTCAAACGCGTTGTTGAGATGCTGCGTCTTCTCGATTTCAGGAGGCTTACGCATAATTGCGTTCCAGGCTGATATTACTATTGGTGGGACCAACACTATTCCGGTAAGGTTTATTAGCCAGAACCATGGATCCGGTAGCGTGGTCCATGAAAGCACGATCAGTAAGAACAGTGCAATCGGCACAACGCTGCGCCTAAGATTATCGGAAATCTTCCAACGGGAAAGGGCAGAGATGGGGTTTCGAACAATCCGATTGATGCCTGGCACAAAAGGCAGGAACCAATTTCCTATCTGCCAGTCACCGCGGATCCAACGGTGTCGCCGGGCGACATCTATCAGGTATTTGGAAGGATACTCCTCATAGAACTGCACATCACTGGCAAACCCGCACCGAGCGTATGAACCCTCCAGAAGGTCATGACTTAAAATTCTGTTTTCAGGAAACCGGTCGCGAAGTGCCTTTTCGAAAGTATCCACTTCGTAAATCCCTTTACCGATGTATGATCCTTCACCGAACACATCCTGATATACATCGGATACTACCCTTGTGTATGGGTCAATACCGGAGTCATTTTCATTCAACTGGCTAAATCTCGACCGGGTAGCACCATGGAGACTAATCGCGATTCGCGGCTGGATAACAGAGTACCCTTCGGTAACCCTCTTCTTCCTTTCATTATAAACCGGTTGATTCAACGGATGAGCCATGATGCCCACCAAAATGTTTGCTGCATCTCTTGGAAGCTGCGTGTCGCTGTCGAGTGTAATGACGTACTTTACTGTGGTGTAAACTTGCGGATCACCAACAATCAAAGAGAAACTATCTTCACCTTCACCGCGCAGCAAACGGTTTAACTCCGAAAGCTTTCCGCGTTTACGCTCATATCCCATCCATAGGTTCTGACGTGGATTCCACTTACGCGGTCGATGGAAGAGGAAAAAAGTGTCGTTATTTAAACGCCCATATTTTTGATTCAGGCCTTCAATTCCTTGCTGTACAAGGGTTACCAGTGAGTCGTCTTCAAAAAGAGCTTGTTCAGGACTGTCTTTAAAATCTGTTAGAAGAGCAAAAAGCAAGTTTGGATCACGGTTGGCCAGGAACCTTACCTCCAACTCCTCTAAAAGCTTCCGCGCTTCCTCCTGATTTACAATCATTGATGGCACCACGACCATCGTTCTATGTGTGCTTGGAATTCCTTTTGAGTAATTAAGCTTTGGAAGCATTTTCGGTTTTATCCAGATAGTTGCCCACCAATTCACAAAGCTTAATGCAAACTGGCTTGCTACAGTAATGGAAAGAACTCCAACGAGCAGAAGCAGGTAACCATCAACGCCGTCGCTATACGCTTTGTATGTTAGCAGCCCACCAACAACGATGGTGATTATAGCAGTAAGGAGAAAATACAAGGTTGGCACAGTACGTCGGAACAGCCTCAATGTCTTTTGCCAGGGTGATAATTTGATTCGAGCGACTTGCTCAGTGAGCGCGAGTCCCTTGTCTACCAGGTAATATCCAACGTGCGACTTTCGCTTAATATTTGTTTCAACAGTAGCGCTCTTCTTAGCCAGGTTAATCGCCAGCCGCGCTACTTCGTATTCTGAAAGATGACTATTGTTAGCTATTTGCTCAACAGCGTGGCGATAAGCGTCGCGGGTATTGAAATCCATCAATGAATAAAGCCCACCGATATCTTCACGCAACGTTTGCTCTATAATGCTAAGGGACTCAACAAATTCCCGCCAATCCATTTTGGATAAAAACCGCAGACTGTTAATGCTGTTGCTCATCGAAAGCTGGTCGGCTGCCTGTTTTTGATTTTCCGCCAGGACCATCAAATTGATGTTGCTGCCCAACTCGGAAAGATGTTGCTCTATCCAGGTAAGTGGCAACGTCAGGTCTACACCTTTCCACTGCAATTTCCGAGTGAGCTCGGCTACAAAAGCGCTAACCATTGGCGGATTTGCACGTGCCATGTCGGCGGTGACCAGAATAAGATCCTTTGGATCTTCCTCGGCAACTTCGATGATACGATTGCCCCATTCGTTGGCAAGGGCTGTGTCAGTACGATCGACGGCTATCCTGGCAGCAACCCGGCTAAGGTTTTCGAGAAGTGCCAGCCTGATCATGATCGGTACTGCCCATAGTTCACCGATAGTTAGGTAGGAAGTTTTCTGATAAGCTGAAATAAAATTTCCAAGGCTCTGAAGATCGACACGTCCATCGCTGTGTGAAATGATTTGAATTGCTATGTCGTAAACTCGTGGGAAACCAGCCAGCGAACCCTGACTCAACCGAGGTAATCCCTTGCTGTAACCTTTTGGCAAATAGCGCTTCGCGATCTTTATCTGTTCCTCAATCAAATAAAAATTGTCCAGTAACCATTCGGCTGCTGGCGTGATGGCTTTCTTAAATCTGACGTCGTCGTGAAGCTGGTTAGTGACTTCGAATAAAATTTCTTCGTTTTCGGCAAGCCTTTTTAATAATAACTCCGGACCGGTTTCTTTGCTTAGTACGTGGGTGTCGGCGAGGTGCTGCGCATGCTGAGCCATTTGCTCCGCATTGAAAAGCTCGGATCGAAGGGGAGGTTTTTCGTTAACCTCCTGCCGTGCAAACGAATCTTTTTGAAAGTGCTGTAAAAGTGGTGAGAGTAATCCATCAATTGTGTTAGCCTTTCCTTTCATTAGCAGTTAATTTGTTGTTCAAGCCAGGATGTTAACACCCCAGCATTCTGACCCCGAAACAGTCAGTTTATTGGATTGATGATGCTAACTTATCAAATATGTATAGCTCATCACACAAACATTTTTGGTAATTCTTTTAGTAACATTTGTTTCTCCAGTATGCGGAATGCGGAAGCTGATGTTTTCGGAACGTTTAAAGCACTGATCAAATTCAATTGAATTTGCGGATAAGTAGTGACTATATATTCCGTCTTATCCCAGCCATACCCGTCGGGAAGATTATTGTCGAGAAATATGATGTCCGGCCGATGTTCCTCAAGAAGCTTCATGCCGTCCGCTATGTTGTAGGCCACGAGGACATCGTAATTCTTTTGAGAAAAAAACCGCTTCATCAACATGCCAAAATCTACTTCATCATCAATGATCAGAACTTTCCTATTTTTCATATTGGCCTTAGTATACCATAAATTTATCCCGTAAATAAACTACCCCACGGCCTTCATCGTTATGTAAACATCAGACGGGATCACATGGAACTTCTTTTTACACTGTGTTAACAATTTTGGTAAGGATTTGTATAATTACGGCAAAAATTTATTTTTATGAAACTCTCACTATACTTTATAGCAATAGTTGCTCTTGTGATCTATGCTTGCACATCTGTAGCAGTCACGGGCCGCAAACAGCTAAGTCTGGTATCTAACGCGGAGATTCTTCCGCTTGTCAATCAGCAATACGATTCGGTTATTCGCCGAGGTCCATTGTCCTCTAATCGAGAGCAGGCTGAAATGGTAAAACGCGTGGGTTTAAAAATTCAAAGGGCAGTGGAGGAATATATGGCTAGCAAGAATCTGTCTTCAGAACTTCAGGGGTTTGACTGGGAGTTTAATTTAATCGATGACCCTAAGACCGTAAATGCGTGGTGTATGCCAGGAGGTAAGGTTGCGTTTTACACAGGCATTATGCCGATTTGTAAAAATGAACAGGGTGTGGCTGTTGTTATGGGACACGAAGTAGCGCATGCGATTGCAAACCATGGCCGCGAACGAATGAGTACGCAAATGCTTGCCCAGTATGGATTGGGTACAGTTGCCGCTTTGATGGGTCAAAGTCCAGGAGCGGGCAAGCAACTCTTGATGCAGGCGATCGGAGCAGGAACGAACATTGGCTTGCTGAAATTTAGTCGGGAGCACGAATCAGAAGCGGACCATATTGGATTGATATTTATGACCATGGCTGGATACGATCCTTACGAGGCACCCAAATTTTGGGAGCGAATGACAGAGGGATCCGGAGGTCAGGAGCCACCTGAATTCTTGTCGACGCACCCATCGCATAGTACCCGTGTTAAAGACCTTCAAGGTTGGATTCCAGAGGCATTAACATATAAGAAATAAGGAGAGCTATGCGTTTCATTCTAGCGTGTCTCATTTGGTTTCCAGCAACGGTGTTCGCACAAATTGATTCGGCAGTTCACGAAATCGAAAAATATAGAAAGGAGCAGGAGGCTAAATTCAAAGACCCGGACGAGTCACCACTAGATAAAAAGTTGAGGAAAAAATTTAAAGGGTTGAATTACTATCCCATCAATCTCGACTATCGTGTTAATGCAAGGTTTGTAAAAACTGAAACGCCAGTTCTTTTCAAAATGAAAACTACAACTGAAAGGTTACCCGAATATCAAAAATTCGGTGAGCTTCATTTTGAACTTGCAGGTGAGCCACGTGTATTAGAGGTTTATCAAAGTCCCGAAATAATTCAGAAGCCAGGGTTGAAAGATTATCTATTTGTTCCTTTTACAGATGAAACCAACGGCGAAGAAACTTATGAGGTAGGAAGGTATATTGATTTCAGAATTCCTGCATCGGAAAAGGTTATACTCGATTTTAATAAAAGCTATAATCCATATTGTAGTTATGGCTCTGCATTTTCGTGTCCGATTCCGCCTGCTGCAAATCATCTTCCTTTAAAAGTTCTCGCTGGCGAAATGAAATTTTCTCAGGCGCAGAACAACTAGTCTACTGGATTGTTGCGTCTTGGGATGGAGGGAATGAGTCTATAGCAAGAGGAGGAACGCGATGCTCCTTAGCAAACCAATCGGCGATTCTGATCCGGGCAACATGGATGGGCTTTGCATCGTGTTCGGTGAAGGCATCATAATTTTCTTTTGATACAGACTTAAAAAACTTTTCGAAGAACAGAGCCATTGTTTCCATTCTCTCTCGTTCGTCTGTAAGTATCCGTATTGATCCATAAATGATAACACTTTGGTACTCGCATCCGAAATCGACAGCTCGTTTTGCGGTGTACAATTTCCCATACTTATGGACAGAAACGCACACTTTCTTACCATCCGTTAGCTCTTTTCCAGCAAATCCATGTTTTGAAAAATGGAAGACGATTTCATCAGTGTGTTCATCGTAGGTGAAAAATGCCACATGATTATGGGGGTACCCATTCGCATCAAATGCAACGGTACACGATACCGAATTGTTAAGGAGCTGTTTTAAGAACAAAAGGTCGGTTTGCTGCCTGTCCTTACGCCTTACTTCTCCCGGATATTCTTTCAAAATATGATTTTTTTAGGTGTATGTCTGACCGTGGGCCATTATTGGTTGTAAGCTTATAAAATGCACGCAAAATAATCCTGATCCACCCAAACCTCAAACTTTAAACCTCAAACCTTAAACTTTAAACCTTAAACTTTAAACCTTAAACTTTAAACCCGTCGCAGCCAATCCCTCACCTTTGAAGTTCTTTTATATCTTTGCAGTCGCGAGCCGAAATCAACTCGCCTTAGAATTTGTTATTTGACTGATAAGTTATATGAAGCAGATCTTTACTTTTTTGTTGATTGTCATTGTCTGTGTTTCCACAACGGCGCAAAATACAGCAGATCTTTCCGGGAACATAAGTGATACGAAGGTGCAGCCGATTGAGGGAGCTTCGGTGCGTGTGCTTAATACTTCCATTGGAACGGCAACGAATGAGGCGGGTGAATTCACAATTACCGGTCTTCCTAAAGCAAAATATACGCTCGAGATCTCTGCTGTTGGATTTGCGAGCATAAAAAGGGATGTTGATTTAACCACTAATACAGAACAGATTAAAATTCAGTTGGTCGAGGATGTTCGCCAATTAGATGCAATCATAGTAACTGCGGAAAAGAAGGAGGATGATCTTCAGCGTATACCGGTCAGCATTAGTAACATTTCTTCTCAGCAGGTAGAAGACTACCGGTTATGGAACATCAAAGATATAACTGCGATTTCTCCAAATGTTTACTCGGCCAATCCAGGTGATAACCGAAATGTAACATCAATCAGGGGTGTAACTACGACATCGTATGACCCGGCTGTCGCGACCTATATCGATGGAGTGAACCAGTTCAATCTCGATACTTATATAGCGCCAATCTTTGACATCGAACGAATAGAGGTTCTGCGCGGCCCTCAAGGCACGTTGTATGGCAGAAATGCTATGGGGGGAGTTATAAATATTATCACGAAAGAGCCAAAAAATTCGACGCACGGATTTGCCGAGGTAAGCATTGGCGATTATGGCCAACAGCGCTATAGCCTTGGCGTTAGAACACCAGTCATGCAGGATAAACTATTTCTTGGAGCTGCCCTTATGTTTGACCGAGGTGACGGTTTTTATGATAACACATTCGCCAACACGGACTTCGATAAGAAGCATAGCTTTACTGGAAACTATTATTTAAAATACCAGGCGACCCCCAGGCTTTCAGTTACATTAAATCTGAAGAATCATAGCAATAGGAACGACGGAGCATTTGCGTTAGCCCCTGATCCCGTAAGCGCATTGGAGAAACCTTTTGAAGTGGCGCAGAACGCATTAACAACGTTGATAGATAATACCCTTAATACCTCATTAAATATTCACCATGCCGGCTCAATAGCAAACTTCACTTCGCTTACAACCTATCAGTCTAATCATCGCTACTATGACGATCCCATTGATGGAGATTTCTCGCCTGCAGATATCATCACTATCGGAAACAACTACGGCGATCGCTGGAATAAGGTGAAGGTATGGACCCAGGAATTTAAGTTCACCTCTTCGCCAAGTGTGTATTTCCCACTTCAATGGACTGCTGGTGCTTACTTGTTCTCGCAGGATAGTCCCAATAAGCAGGCGACTATTTTTGGCGAAAACGGCGACCTCTTCGGAGCTCAACCTTTTACTTCTGTGGTAAATACAACTGAAGCAGAGAGCAGAGGCGCTGCAGTTTACGGACAGTTAACCTATGTGATAAACGACCATTTCGATCTTACTCTAGGCGGACGTTTCGATCATGAGCGTAAAGAACAACGCGTTCTCGGGGAGTATTTTATGACTGGAGTTCCCGATCCACTTTTTGAAACACAACCAGACACTGCGGCAAGCGCTTCGTACAATGCCTTTTCACCCAAATTGAACGTGACTTATCACATCAATGATGACTACCATCTGTATTTAACAGGGAGCAGAGGATATCGCACCGGTGGATTTACTCAATTGTCGTCTGATCCGAGCCAGCCCCCCTTGTACGAGTATAAGCCTGAGTATAGCACCAACCTCGAGCTTGGGATGAAGAATAACTTTTTGCACAACCGCGTTCGTATGAATTTGTCATTATTTTACATTGTGGTAAATGATGCACAAGTACCAACGCTGGTGTTACCCGAAGCGCTCACTGTAACGAAGAATGCCGGTAAACTTAATAGCAAAGGAGTGGAGTTAGAATTGTCGGCGACACCTTCAAAAGGGTGGCAAATCGATTATTCGTTCGGATATGCTAACGCTGAATTCCGGGAACTCAAGGTTCCCAACGAAGGAGCCGAAGTTAACCTGAAAGGTAACAAGCAGATATTTACACCTGAGGTAACTTCGATGCTTGCAGTACAATATGGTCATCCCATATCCGATTGGCAGTCGCTTAAAGTCGTGGCCAGGGGAGAAGCTATGTGCATTGGAGACCAGTACTTCGATTTGGCCAATACCATCAAGCAAGATGCTTATGAAATATTTAACGCACGGGCTGGTGTAAGTGGAAAGAATTTCGAACTTATGTTTTGGATGCGGAATATTTCAGACAAGCGATACATCAGCTACGCTTACGACTTTGGCGGAACACACCTGGGCAACCCACGCAATTTTGGTGTGACCCTCCGCGGCAAGTTCTAAGCATCAGGAGCGACCGAAATTTCAATTTTCCAATTTCCAATTTCAATCGGATTTGGCAACAATCTCCTCAAGTACCTCTTTCTTCTTCTCCATTTCCTTCAGAAGTTGAACCTGGTTGCCGGCGCGTACGAAGTTGTGTTCTTCATAGTTGGCACCGTAGTAAATGTCGTTGTTGAGGTAGTCGGTCAGGAACCTGAGGGCTTGCATGTAAACAAGAAATGATCCCGAATAGGTAATCAGACTTTTCTCGGCAGCAGTCAAATCATTTTTCATCGCTACCGTGTATCCCTGAACTATCGCACGAAAAAAATCTTCTCGAATTTCTATTTTACTGAAGTCTCTTTCTTCTTCGTTTGCAGGCGAGAGATAAGTGCGCATCATATCACCAACATCACTGATGAAATATCCAGGCATGATTGTATCAAGATCAATCACACACATTCCCTTACCACTTGCATTAAACAGAACGTTGCTGATCTTTGTGTCGTGATGAGTGACCCGCTGCTTCACTGCCGTATCATTTCTTAACCGATCAAATTCATTCACAATATCAATACGCTTTTTTAAGTATTCGATAAGCGAACGGGACTGGCTGATCCTTTTTTTGTTTCCTGATTCTAAAGCTTGCTCAAACTGTTGGTAGCGCAAAATCAGGTTATGAAAGTTTGGAATCGTGGCGTGAAGTTTTGTAACATCAAAACCGGAGAGCAGCTTTGCAAATGTTCCAAACTGAAAAGCAGCTTCATATGCTTGTTCCGCGGAAGAAACAACATTGATGGTGTGGGACCCCTTTATATATGGGAACACCCGAAAAAATCCTTCCTGCTTGTCCTCTACAATATCTCGGCCTTCTTTATCGCTAATGGGACTTACAAACAAATAATCAGGGTAGCGCTCAGTTAAAAAATCTTTGATCATCCTGATATTCGCAGCAACTTCGTATGGTTTCTTGAACACCTGGACATTTATCTGTTGCAGGATGTATTGATTTTCCCCATCCGTAATTTTCCACGTGCGATTTATAAGCCCACTTGTTAAGGGCTCAACCAAACAGTCGGCACTGATGTTGTACGCATTGAGTATAGTTGAGATCATATTTTCAACAGACAATTTGGTGGGAAGATAATCAATTGCCAATCATCCTTGTCCATTTAGAATAATAGAAAATCGCCGGTGGAATACAGCAACGGGCCATATGATTACCGCAACCTTTTAAAAAGAACCGACATAGATGCCGTATTCGTATCGTCACCGTGGGAATGGCATTTGCCCTGGGGTGGAGGCATTGGAGGCTGGAAAGAAAGTGATGAGTATTAATCCGCCTTAAACTTAATTGACCTTAAAATGTTATTTTCTATAGCTCAAAGAAGCGTGAGGAACGTAAACAAAGAATTATGGCAACGATAAAGCTTCCGACGGAAGAAGAGACAATTTACAATGACTTCAAGGAGGGTAATCCAGTGCAGGTACGTGTGACTGTGCCACCATCCGAAGAAGGTAATTATAAAAAGGGAACTCTAGTTGATGTTACGCGGGACAGCTACAAGGCAAAAGCAAAAATTGTGTCGGATCCACTTGTAATTGGAACACCTCTCCAGGGACAGGATAGAACATTATCCCTCGTGATCGAAAAATCTTAGTTTCAAGAGGCTCTTCAGTATTTGCGCGCGTAAAGGACCACATCCTTTATCATGTTCTTTGAGAATGCGTATGAGAGGCCCTTATCCACAAAAGATTTTTCGGCGTCATTAAAGAAGAAAGAAGCAGCGTTGGGAACGTTGAAACCCCAAGAGCCCGAATATTGTAATTTTCCAGGCAGAATTAGGGCGATATGACCTATTCCGGTAGGAGTCATATAGACGGCTATTACTGCCTTGTTTAGGTTAGCTTCTGCTTGAGCCTTGTCCAACGCTTTCTGGTCATAGGCATAACCGATCTGATTCCATGATCCGCTCTCTACAACTGATCTTGTAATTTCATTTATATGAAGGAACCTGCTGTGTTTGTCCGAAAAGAAAGCATTTGTCTTATATACCTTGGCAATAGACTCGCCAATAAAACTGCTGCACTGATATTTTTCACCGTTTGACCTGGTGCATTCAACAAACTTCTGAAAGGAATCTTCTAAGTCTTTTTTCCAATTCTGATTGAGTGACTGTGATATGGACGAAATAGAAATGGCAAGTAACGCAGCAATAACACACAAGCTCTTTGAATACATATGAGTAAGGTAGAATTTAGTCATGTTAAAAATCGTGTTTATGTTGTTTTATTCCCTCAGGGAATCCCTGATATTTCAAAAATCAGGGTACTATTTGAATACTCTTGACAGACGAAAGGCGACGCTGATCATCGACACAGAACACAGTACATCGACTTTTTTGGGTAGCCATAAGGTTGGCTGAGTTATCGAGTACCTGTGGGGAAAGCACTAGAGCATGGACAACCTGGGGGCAGCAAATTACATGAAGACATTGTCGTGTCAAATGCAATGCTGAACCGGGACAAACAAAATTCTGAACCATCGGATGCTGTATGGTTAAAACTAAAAAACTACCTTTCAATGGGTCCAATCTCCTTTTTCTTAATAGATTTGAAGTCGAGTTTCCCGTACTCACATCGATCGGTTTAATAAGTAGCTCGCCTTCTCTGGGTGAGGAATCTCTGAGGTGAGGTAACGGCGGCACATAGAATGTATTCTTTACCAGGATCATTGGGAATATTTGAGATGGCGGTATAGGGAACCAGCACATGTATCCACTGCTATGTTAGGGGCGAGGGTGTCGTGGCATGGATAAATGATATACTACGAATTGCACGATAGTTTTCTTTTTCTGAGATCATTAGTATTTAATTGCCTGGTGTTGTTATTCATTCTAAATAGTCTTTTCCAATGAGCGACAACCAACAGGGAAGGACAGAACATATGTTAGTTCCGGACATCCTGAATGAAATGACCAAAGTCTGGAGTAATACGCCCCTTGGACCAGTTAATCATTGGTCCCAAAGCCTGTATACTTCAGCGAGTCTTTGTTTAAACTCACAATTTCCAATAGCCATATGGTGGGGTAAAGAGCTTTATTGCATACATAATGAATCATTTCGCACCCTTCTTGAGCATGCTTTTGGGAAGGCGCTTGATGCAAATGATCTAAAATTTGGATCTGAGTTTTGGAATGAATTGGGATTGTCCCTGCCTACGGTAATAGAAAAAGGAATTCCGATCACAGAAACCAAGCATTTCACAAACCAATCGGGCAGCGCTAGCCTTATTTTTTATAGTAGCCCTATCTACGACGCGCACAAGGTGGGAGGGGTCTTCACTACTGTGAAGCAACAAGTTGAGTTGTTAAGTTTTGGAAATAACTATACGTCCGATAGTAACCCGCTGTCCCAGTCATCCGAAGCCCAAAAAGACCGTTTCAAAGAAAAAGCAAGGCAGCGGAAAATTCTTCTCAAAACGACGAACGCGCAGTTAATGCGAAGCGAGGAGCGATATACAAAGATGATTGAGGAGGTTGAAGATTATGCTATCATTTCGCTTGATATCGATGGAACAATACTCAACTGGAATAAAGGTGCCCAAAAGATCAAGGGTTACTCAGAGGAAGAAATAGTGGGTCAAAACTTATCTGTTTTTTACCTCGAGGAGGATCTTGTTCGTCAGTTGCCTCAAACGCTGATAAGGACCGCAATGAATGAAGGACGCGCGACGCATGAAGGTTTTAGAAAAAGAAAGGATGGTAGCAAGTTCTGGGGAAGTGTGGTAATCACAGCGTTGCACGATGACCAAGGCCAGGTCATAGGGTTTACAAAAGTAACAAGAGATCTCACCGAAAGGAAGGCGGCAGAAGATTTGATTCGACACCATGCTTCGCAGCTTGAATTGAAAAATAAACAGTTGGAGCAGTTCGCTTATATCGCTTCCCACGATCTGCAGGAGCCTCTCAGGAAGATCCAAACGTTCGTGCAGGTGTTGGAAAAGAAATTCGATGATATGGAAGTCAGACAAAAATATTTTGCTAAGATTAATCTGTCGGCTAAGAGGATGGCGGAACTGATTCAGTCAGTGTTGCACTACAGCAGGCTGGCCCATCCGGGCGAATTGACCACTCAAGTGAATCTAACAGAGATCATGGAAAGCGTCTTGGGTGACTACGAACTGGCAGTCACTGAAAAAAATGCTGAAGTCAAATATGATCGACTTCCGATAATTCCTGGAATTGTACCACAGCTAGAGCAATTATTTGCAAACCTTGTAGGCAATTCTTTGAAATTCTCGAAAGAAAATCCAAAGATACAAATATCCTCGAGGCACCTCACAGGCGATGAAGTTCTGAATTATTTCCCAGGCGCAGATGCTTCCCGCGAGTATGTTGAATTATGTTTTTCAGATAACGGAATCGGTTTTGAGCAACAATATGCAGAAAAGATTTTTTCAATATTTCAGCGCCTTAACACAAAAGAAGAATTTGCAGGAACCGGAATTGGTCTCGCTTTGTCTAAAAAGATAGTTGAAAACCATAATGGGCACATAATCGCGAAAAGTGAATTGGGCAAAGGAGCAACATTTCTTATTTACCTACCGTACAAATAATTTCGTCACTGATGGAAACGGTTGCAACCTATTTTCCATCGCGTTCATAAAAGCGCAATAATTTTTTCTGCAGAATCGCATCCGAATGGCGTAATCTTGCGTATTAACAAAATTGTTAAACAAGAAAGATAATGGCGGTGGAAGAGGCGCAAACTGAAAAATTAATTAAGAAAACTGCGAAGACCCTTTTCTTTCAGAACGGTTTCCTGAAAGCAACAACCCAGGAGATCGCTGATGCGGCCGGTGTTAACCGTGCATTAATACACTACTACTTTCGCTCGCGTGAGCAAATGCTGGAGATATTACTGGATGAGACCCTCCGTGAAAAAAAAGATCGCGTCAGGAACATATTGAGCTCCGACCTGCCCTTTAGAGAGAAGATTGCCAAATACATCGATGCGGTTGTTGACCATGGACTCAAGTATCCATTCCTGGACAACTTTATTGTAAGCGAGATGGCAAGGAGACCGGAGAGGGTAAAGATCTTTTGTGCCAAAGATCCTTTGCGCTCTAGCGATTTGATTCGTAGTCAATTAGAACAGGAGATTAAAAAAGGGAAACTTGCAGCTATATCTGCTGAGCAGTTCATGGTGAACCTGATTTCTCTGTGCAACTATCCTTTACTCGCAAAATCGGTAATTCAAACTGTGCATGGTTTAAGTGATTCCGCTTACCGAAGGTTCCTGGTTGAACGAAAGAAGATCATTTACCAAACCATTTTCAATGAGGAAATGCCTGAGTTGCTAACATCAAATGATAACACAAAAAAATCGTCTTTGACTTGATATGTTGCTTGATTTGAGAACTTTAAGAATATTTATTGGGATTGCCTTTTTCCTTAGCCTTCGGGTCGGCCACGCGCAAACAAATTCAGACAGCTTACTAACCGACGCCTCAATTCAAAATGTCATTTCTTATGCGTTAACGCATCAACCAGCAGTGAAGCAGGCAGCTGCCGATGAAGAGATTGCAGATAAAGTCATCAGAGGCAAGCTTGCTGATTGGTTTCCTCAAATAAATTTCGCGTACAACTATCAGCGGTTTATTGACTTGCAGACTGCTGTCATTGGAGGAAACGAAATTCGGTTCGGTGTAAATAATACCTCGTCCGCCCAATTCAATGCGACCCAAAATCTGTTTAACCGTGACGCATTGCTTGCAAGCCGTACTGCTTCCAGGGTTAGAATGTTAGCAGATCAAAATACGAGTCGCAGCAAAATTGATGTTGTAGTAGACGTCACGAAAGCGTTTTACGATGTGCTTGCAACAGCCCAGCAGGTAAAAGTTAGTGACCAGTCTATCTCAAGGTTGGAGCGGAGTTTTGAAACAGCGTACAGCCGTTATACTGCAGGAGTCTCGGATAAAACGGATTATAAGAGAGCAACTATTTTGCTGGGTAACGCAAAGGCTGAACGCAAAGCAAACGCCGAAGCAATGCTTTTTAAGATGCAGTATCTCAAAGCGTTGATTGGATATCCACTTGAAGCTGAATTGCCTATCCAGTACGATACATTGGAAATGGAAAACGAAGTTGCATTAGATACCCTTCAACAAATTAATTATACAGAGCACATCGACTACAAAATTCTTTATACCCAACGAGCACTACAGGATGCGAATGTTAAGTATAGTTATTGGGGATTTTTGCCATCGCTTAGCGCATTCGGTTCATATATATTGAACTATCAAAATGATAATTTCGGTGAGCTTTACAATCGCGAATATCCATACTCATATGTCGGAGCTACTTTGGCTTTTCCCATTTTCCAGGGTGGAAAACGCGTGGCTAAAGTTCAGGAAGAAAAATGGCGTCGAACGCGAATTGATCTGAGTCTACAGGATCTTGCAAATAATCTCGGGACGGAGTATTCGCGCGCAATGGCGTCGTATAAAAGCAATCTTGCGGCATACCAGACGCAACAAGAAAACGTAGGGCTGGCGCAAGAAGTCTATGACGTAATCAATCTTCAATATCAAAACGGTATAAGACCTTATCTCGATGTAACAGTTGCAGAGGCTGAATTGCGGACAACACGCATTAATTATTACAACGCATTGTATCAGGTACTGGCCAGCAAGATTGATGTGCAGCGCGCACTTGGAAAAGTTGAATATTAAGAATAATGAAATTTCATATGTTGTTTAGAGGTATTTTTTTCGGAATCGCATTAGTCGTCTTTCTGGGAGGATGTCAGAAAGGGAATCAATCTGGAGTTCAGGCCCCACCACCTGTTTCTGTGGCAGTGCATAAGGTAACTACCAACGATGTTACCTACTATGAGGAATACCCCGCCATAATCAAGGCACTTAACGAAGTTGAATTGCGCGCGCAGGTAAATGGTTACATCACAGCGATTCATTTCAAGGAAGGAGAGAAGGTAAGGAAAGGTCAAAAGCTATATTCCATTGACCAGCAACAATCTGAAGCTTCCTATCAACAAGCGTTGGCAAATCTGTCGGTGAGGGAAACAAATTTAGTGCGTGCGCAAAAGGACCTGGAGCGATATCGGGAACTTGAGAAGAATGATGCTATTGCAAAACAGCAAGTCGACTACGCTGAAGCTGCATACATCGCGGCGGAGCAAGAAGTTGAAGCAGCAAAAGCGAATGTTCGGAATGTCCAAACTAATGTGCGATATAGCACAATCGTTGCGCCTTTTGATGGTACCATTGGTATCTCGCTTGTAAGGCTGGGCGCTGCAGTTACCCCAGGCCAAACGTTGCTCAATACTATTTCTTCCGATGATCCAATAGCGGTAGATATTGCTGTTGATCAGAAAGAAATTTACCGCTTCACTCAGCTGCTTGCAAAGAAGACCGACAAAACCGATTCGACCTTCAGGTTATCCTTTAGCTCTCAAATGTATCCGCGTTTCGGAGCGATCAGTGTGATCGATAGGGCAGTTGATCCTCAGACGGGTAGCATGAAAATGCGAATCACTTTTCCAAATCCGGATCATGTGCTCCGCCCCGGCATGAGCGGCACATTGCGCGTACTGACGTCGCCTGGAAAATCAGTGGTCATACCATTTAAATCTGTTACGGAGCAGCTGGGCGAATTTTTTGTCTACGTTGTGGACAGTGCAAAAGTGACTCAACGCAAGGTAACACTTGGCAAACAAGTAAACACCGACATCATTGTTACGGATGGGCTATCCGCCGGCGAAACTGTGGTAACGGAAGGGGTTCAGAACCTCCGCGAAGGTTCTGCAGTGACGATTGCCCAGGCAAATACTAAGAATTGAACGATAGAAAAGGATGATAGCAGACGTTTTCATAAGAAGGCCGGTCACAGCAATTGTGATTTCGATTGTGATCGTTTTGGTGGGACTCATTGCGATGAGCACCCTGCCGATCTCACAATACCCGGATATTACACCGCCAACAGTTTCAATCAACAGTAACTATATCGGCGCCGATGCTCAAACCGTTGAACAAACAACGACGACTGCAATTGAAACCCAGGTAAACGGAACACCAGGAATGGCGTTCATGTCCAGTAACAGTACCGGCAGTGGTAACAGTAGCATTACCGTCACTTTCGATATTGGTACGGACATCAACATCGCCACTCTCGATGTACAGAATCGGGTTAGCGTTGCTGAACCTACGTTGCCTGAGATCGTGCGACGCCTCGGTGTAACGGTCCGCAAGAGGAACCCCAGCATCTTTCTCGCGCTGGCACTTTATTCACCTAATGGAACCCACGACGCAACATTTCTTGGAAACTTTGCGAATATTTATCTTAAAGATCCACTGCTGCGCGTAAAAGGTGTGGGCGATATTTTCTCCGTTGGCGATGACTTCGGAATGCGCATTTGGTTAAATCCTGAAAAACTTGCCAGCATGGGAATTACGCCGGCAGAAGTGATGGGCGCATTGTCTGAGCAGAACCTTCAGATGGCTGCGGGATCGATAGGAGGCAATCCCCAACCCAGGGCCCAGACGTTTGAATACAACGTCCTTACTAACAGCAGAATCAACAAGGTTGAAGATTTCGAGGACATCGTCGTAAGGTCAAATCCCCGCGAAGGTACAATGGTATATCTGAAAGATATTGCACGTATTGAGCTTGCAAAGTTTAATTACGGTAATAATCCTTTTGTAATGGGAAAACGCAGCGCATTTATGTTGCTTTACCTGGCACCAGGTGCGAACGCGTTGGAAACAAATGAGGGAGTAATGAAAGCGTTGGCCGAGTTGAAAAAAAGTTTCCCTAAAGATGTCGATTATCTGGTTCCGCTTGAGACAACAACAGTTGTCGAAGTTTCTATTAAAGAAGTTCTTGTCACATTGCTCGAAGCGCTTGCCCTCGTGGTGATCGTGGTGTTCCTCTTCCTGCAAAACTGGCGCGCAACGCTCATTCCTGTTTTGGCTATTCCGGTGTCGTTGATAGGGACATTCATATTTTTTATTCCATTTGGCTTTACAATAAATACGCTAACGTTATTCGCTTTTGTATTATCTATCGGTATAGTTGTGGATGATGCGATTGTAGTTGTCGAGGCGATTCAACATAACATGGATCATGAAAAACTTTCGCCAAAGGACGCTACCATAAAAGCAATGAAAGAGATTTCTGCTCCTGTCATTGCTATAGCCTTAATTCTTGCCGCGGTATTCGTTCCCGTCGGATTTGTCCCTGGTATTGTAGGCAAACTGTATCAGCAGTTTGCAATTACGATCGCGATATCTGTAATGATCTCCGCATTTGTTGCGCTTTCGCTAACTCCTGCACTCAGTATGATGTTGCTTAAACCTGCTCAGGAAAATGGCAAAAGGAATATGCTGGAAAAATTCTTTGATCGTTTTAACGCGTGGTTTGGAAGGGTTACCCGTTCCTATACGGGTGGAGTGAACAAATGGATTGCTAAGACTCCGTATGTATTGGTGATGATGGCGTGTCTGTTTGTCGGGTTGTTTTTTCTCTTTAAGAATAAGCCGACAGGATTTATTCCTACCGAAGATGAAAAGCGTTTGATGGTAACTTACGAAATGCCTGAGGGCACTTCCACAACAAGAAGCATCGAAATGCTCCTTGAACTGCAAAAGCGCATTAAGGAAATTCCGGCTGTATATACTGCTGGGGGTCTGGCTGGATTGAACATATTGACTTTCTCCAGTAAGTCAAATGCAGGTACTGTATTTGTAAACCTGAAGAAATGGGATGAACGCGACCTTGATACTGAAAGCGTTCCACATATCATGGAAGAAGTCCGAAGAAGGACCGCTGATATTAAAGAAGCGCGCATCCTTGTAGTTTCTCCTCCGGCGATTCCTGGGATAGGGCAGTCATCCGGTTTCACTTTCGAACTACAGCAAACGACGAGCACAGACGACATACAGGCCTTTGAGGGAGTATTGAATAATTTTCTGGCTGCTGTGCGAAGTCGTCCCGAGATTGCGACGGCATATTCATTCTTCACAGCGCGTACCCCGGGATACCAGGTTGATGTAGATAGGGAAAAGGCAAAGAAACTGGGAGTTTCAGTGGCTGAAGCCTACAGTACGTTGTCGACATTGCTCGGAAGTAGTTATGTAAATGACTTTAATATTTATGGCCGGAATTTTAGGGTTGTTGCCCAGGCCGATACTTCTTTCAGAAGAAGCATCGACGATGTTGGTAAATATCATGTTCGAAATTCCGAGGGAGGTATGGTACCGCTGAGCGCATTGATAACATCGAAAGTTATCGAAACCCCAGCATTGGTCTCGCACTATAATCTTTACCGTTCCGCAGAAATCATGGGTGCTGCAAAGCCAGGCTACAGTAGTGGTCAGGCTATCGAAGCCTTGCGTGAAGTCGCGGCTCAAACGTTGCCCGCTGGTTATAGTTATGAATTCGGTGGCATGAGCAGGGAGGAAGTGAAGGCCGGCAGTAGCACGTTGATGATATTCATGATCTCGGTTGTATTCGTGTTTTTGTTTCTCGCTGCTTTATACGAAAGTTGGTCGGTACCTTTTTCAGTTTTGTTTGCTGTTCCTATTGGTGCATTTGGATCAATCTTGACGCTGACCTTTTTCCCCAGCCTGACAAATAACATATACGCGCAAATCGGTTTGATAACGCTTATCGGACTTGCGGCAAAAAATGCAATTTTGATTGTGGAATTTGCGAAAGAGCGTGTAGACCGGGGGATGGATATTGTAAAGTCTACCCTTGAGGCCGTTGAGCTTCGTTTGCGTCCAATTATTATGACGTCCCTGGCATTTATTCTTGGTGTAATGCCGCTGGCGTTTTCCGAAGGAGCGGGTGCCGAAGCGCGCAAGACGATTGGATGGACAGTTGCAGGTGGAATGGTGGCAGCCAGCTCGCTCGCGATATTTGTGGTGCCAGTGCTTTTTGTGTTGATTACAAAAATCTCGATGAGGATATCCGGATCAAAGCTTCCACAAAACTGAGCCGATGGGGGATAAGAAAGGCATTAATTCTACCCAAATAATTCTCATCCTTGGAGGTTTATCGACGGTAACGCCGTTTGCCATCGACATGTATCTTCCAGCATTCTCCGAGATTGCCGACGAATTTGGGACCACGCCAGCAAGGATTTCCCTTTCTGTAACCAGCTATTTTATTGGTGTGGCTATTGGCCAGATGATTTATGGTCCGCTGCTGGACCGATTCGGGCGAAAAAAACCATTGTATGTGGGATTATCAATTTTCCTGGTTTCATGTATTGCCTGTACTCAGGTAACGACAACGGAAAGCCTCGTAGTTCTGCGTTTCGTTCAGGCGCTGGGTGGATGCGTTGCCTGGGTTTCTGCTTTGGCGATGGTGAGGGATTTCTTTCCAGTTGAGCAAAGTGCACGCATTTTTTCAATGTTAATTCTGGTAATTGGGCTCTCACCGCTCTTGGCCCCAACTCTGGGCGGATTTATAGCCGCGGCGCTTGGGTGGCAAGCGGTGTTCGTGGCACTGGCAATTATCGTATTCATAATATTGATTGTTGCTGTTCTCTTTCTGCCCGAAGGACATAAGCCTGATCCTACGGTTTCACTTAGGGCACGACCGATGCTTATGACATTTGCATCTATATTCGGTAACCCGCAATTTTACACGTATAGCCTGGCCGGTGCTTTGTCATTCGCGACACTATTCATTTATGTCGCTGGCTCGCCGGTCATATTTATGGAGAACTACCATGTTAGTCCACAGATGTATGGTGGAATCTTTGCCCTTCTGTCTGTAGGGTTCATTGGAGGTAGCCAACTTAATATCTGGATCAATAAGAAGTATTCAAGCGAACAAATCTTTAATGTGGCGTTGAGTACTCTTGTCGTTACGGCTGCAGTTTTCCTTATTGGCTCCGTAAATAATTGGTTTGGTTTAGGAGCGACCATTGTAATTTTCTTTGTGGCATTGTCGTGCCTTGGACTAACAAACCCGAATGCAACCGCTTTGGCACTGGCACCATTTTCAAAAAACGTGGGTAGTGCGTCTGCTTTGTTAGGCTTTTTGCAGATCGGTGTGGCCGGAATGGCGTCGGCTTGTATAGGGCTATTAAACTCTTCCAACAGCGTACCCGTTGCTGCTACCATGACCGCAACCTCAATTCTTGCCTTTTTTGTCCTGCGCTTTGGCCGAAAACGAATTGATCAGGCACTAACTGCTGTGTCATGATGTAGTTTAATTCAGGGGATAAAGGGCAATTTCCCGCAAGTTCTTTCGCCGATGATTTGCGATATTCAATAGTAAAAACAATCTTGGTTCACAACGTTTACTCTTAAATCATGACAAACAAGCAATTTGCCGCGATGGCGTTGTCCTTTCCGGATACGGAGGAAAACCCTCATTTCGACCGACGTGCTTTTAAGGTAAAAGGCAGACGCATCTTCGCCACCCTGCACGAGAAATCGTCAACTGCCAACCTGAAGCTGTCTACTGTGGATCAATCAGTTTTCTGCCTATTTGATAAGAATGCTGTTTTCCCAGTACCCAACAAGTGGGGCGCGCAAGGTTGGACAACGTTTGTATTGAAGGAGATACCCAAAGATTTCATGCTCGATGCGTTGAATACTGCGCGCAACGCAGTGCATACTGAAAAAAGGACTAGGCCAAAATAGTTACGCAAACGATGCCGAAATAAGCTCCGCTAATTTTCATTGATGGTTACCGATATTTTAACGTTAGGTATAAGATTTTAGGTTTTAAGGATTATCTTGGAGGATAATTTCATATTGGATGCGATACCACCTCACTTGGCTCACTGACAAGTTCGACAAAGGAGAACATCCTGAAGTTATTCTATTTTGGGGGCACATTAACCAAAAGAATACGACCCGCGGTAATTACATGTTAAGCCAATGGTATCCATCCCCCTTTTCAGTAAATGAACTTTTATATAAGTCAGCGGGACATTGGATGATGGCTCGGAAAGCTTTATTGTTTGGTGATCGGGATACCTTCAAAAAAATTCTGGAAGCTGATCGGCCTGATGAGGTGAAGACCCTTGGTGCTACGATCACTGATTTTGATGAGACGAAATGGACCGAAAACAAATATGAAATAGTTAGGGAAGGAAACTTTCACAAATTTAATCAGAACAAAAAGCTACAGGCATATTTGATGAGTACCGGAGACGCCGTACTGGCAGAGGCAAACCCCTTTGATAACATATGGGGTATTGGCCTTTCAGCAGATGCAAAAAATGTTTCAGATCCCTATACTTGGGAAGGACTTAATCTGCTGGGTTTTGCGCTCATGGAAATTAGGGAGTACTTCAGAAATTTTGCGCAATTCAGTTCAATTGATTCTGATTTTACACGCAAAAAGAGCAGGCAAACTGTAATCCTTTGATTATAGTTCTCCGTTACTGGTGCCGCTTGAGGAACCACAGTCGATTTTTCGGCGTTTCGCAATGTGGATTGTCCCTTAACTTGTTCCTTTTAGAACAACATAGATCTGAAGCATTACGTATATATTTAAGCAGTTTCGAATATTATGGCAGTTACTAAAAAGCTCAAGCTCTATCCAAAAGAAAAATATGTTGTACTCCCTATCAAAAAGTCACCAAAGGGAAACTCATATGCATTGACCAATTATGGTCGGGTTATTAGTTATACGACCAAACCGGAAGAGGGACACTTTCTCAAACATGGATCAATATCCAACTACCCGGGTATTGCTGTCAGATCTAAGGACAGAAACTATACATTCTTGATACACCGCCTGGTGGCTAAATATTTTGTAAAGCAACCGAGTGCTAAGCACAAGTTTGTTATCCACCTTAACTACGTGAAGGATGACAACTTTTATAAGAACCTGAAATGGGTAACGCACGACGAAAAGTTTCAGCATGCAACCCTCAATCCTAATCGAAAGCGCATTGGAAATCAGAAACTCAAGGAGAGTCAGGTACGACAGATCAAGAAAAAGTTACAGTCAGGCAAATCAACGTTAAAAACCATCGCCAGCCAATTTGGTATCACCGATATGCAAGTCCACCGCATCAAGACAGGGGAGAACTGGGCGCATATTAAATAGTTTATCGTTAATTCTACTTTGTCAACTTCCATTTAAGTTCTTTGAGATGAGTTTTCTTCGCTTGTTGAGGCAAAATTTTGTACTTCGTCGCCTAGCGCAGCAGTAATTTGTCGTGACTTGGCTCCCCAGCCGCATGGC
>JAEZBX010000343.1 GCA_023412765.1 Bacteroidota bacterium | reverse complement strand
AAAAAATTGGAGTCGTTCAAGTTTTCTTGGTGCTTTATGCTGCGAATTTTCCACACTTAAAGTTCCTATTCCCGTGGACAAAAAATAAAATCTGTTTGCTAAGAATCTTCCGCTATCACCGCAACGAATTGTACTTGGACCTGTTTTTGGTTGACCATCCGAGGAATGCCAGACGGAGAAGCCGTCGATATGGTGTCAATGAAAAGTAGTTGGGATGCTGTTCCATACGATCGATTTTGCGATTTTTTTACCAATAGTTTTCTTTCTGTATTGGTTTGTCTTTGCAGGAAATCTCAGGGCTCAGAATTTTTTTGTGTTAGTCGCCAGCTACGTTTTCTATGGGTGGTGGGATTGGAAGTTCTTATCCCTTTTGATCATCAGTACCCTGATAGATTATTGTGCAGGCATAGCGTTGTCCAACCAAGAGAATGCTTTCGGGCGTAAATCGCTATTAGCCGCCAGCCTTATAGCCAATTTGGGCATGCTTGGATTTTTTAAGTACTACAATTTCTTCGTATACAATTTCGTTGACGCCTTTTCTTTTTTTGGTAATCAAATCAATCCTAGAACTCTCAATATCATTCTTCCTGTAGGCATAAGTTTCTATACCTTTCAAACGCTAAGTTATTCAATCGACGTTTATAGACGAAAGCTTGAACCGACAAGAGACTTTATAGCGTTTGCCGCATTTGTTACCTTTTTTCCACAACTTGTGGCAGGTCCCATCGAGCGAGCAACAAAACTTTTACCACAGTTTTTTGAAAAAAGAGTTTTTGATTTGTCGAAAGCATCTGATGGCATGCGGCAGATCCTTTGGGGGCTATTCAAGAAGATGGTTATCGCCGACAATTGCGCGATATATGCTAACACAATCTTTAATAATTCTGATGAATACAGCGGAATTACGCTTTTTCTTGGAGCACTTTTCTTCGCATTCCAAATTTATGGTGATTTCTCCGGCTACTCAGATATCGCGATCGGAACGGCTCGATTATTCGGTTTTGATCTGATGCAAAACTTTGCCTTCCCGTACTTTTCCAGGAATATCGGTGAGTTTTGGCGGAGGTGGCACATTTCCCTTTCCACCTGGTTCCGCGACTACCTGTATATACCTTTAGGCGGGAGTAAAGGTACCTGGGCTCTAAAGATCAGAAACGTGTTTATCATTTTCCTGGTGAGTGGATTCTGGCACGGAGCTAATTGGACGTTCATTGTTTGGGGAGCCTTGCACGCCTTGTACTTTTTACCCTTGTTACTTATTGGTAGGAATCGGGCGCATATGGATATCGTTGCGCAAGGAAGGCTATTCCCTTCATTGAAGGAATTTATTTCTGTGGCAATCACATTCAGCTTGACAACTTTTGCTTGGATCTTTTTTCGCGCAGAAAACTTAACGCATGCCTTCTCTTTCATTCGCAAAATGTTTGCTGACTTTTTCCAAACATCTAGCCTCGTTGAGTCATTTAATTTTGTTGCAAACACGGTGGGTGGGACTCGCTTAAGCATTTTTGCTCTCTTTTTTATCATTGAGTGGTTGGGGCGCGAAAATAAGTATGCAATAGAGAATTTATTTGTTGCACGAAGCAGGCCGGTCCGTTGGGCATTTTATTACAGTATAATTGTTGTGACGATCCTATATGCAGGAATAGAACAAGAGTTCATTTATTTTCAGTTTTGAACCGTGGGGTATGAAATCTTTTCTTAAGACGTTGCTCATCTTCTCAATCCCTTTGACGCTACTGATTATAATTGGTTTAGCGCTTCCACCAACACCGAGGTCGGCTACGTCGCATCTCTTCGCAAAATATAAAATGGATTCCTTACTCCGCCACGTTTCTTCTCCTCGTTTGATCCTGGTTGGAGGTTCAAACATAAGCCTGAGTATAAACAGCCAGATCTTTAGGGACTCTTTGGAAATAAATCCAATTAATACTGGAATCAGTATAAATATCGGGTTGTCTTACATGCTGGATAATACTTTAAGACATGTCAGAAAGAATGATATTGTGATCGTGTCTCCTGAATATGATCAATTCTTTAATCGGGTATCCCTTGGAGGAGAGGATTTGGTACGAACAGTTTTTGATGTTTCCCGTAAATCAGTTTTCGACTTAAGACCAAGTCAAGCAATTAATATTGCACCGTTAATTCCCTATTACTCGCTATCCAAATTCAAAATTCGGGAGTACACTTCACCACGGGATCCGTCCGAAATCTATGACAGAGATTCGTTTAATGAATATGGTGACAATGCCAAGCATTGGAACCTTCCCGCTCAAAGCGTAGAGCCTTTGAAGCCGTTGGATGCAAAAGCTTTTGACTACTTTGTGATAGACTTACTGTCAGATTTTGAAGCCGCTCTTTATCAGAAAGGCGCAACACTATTTATCACTTTTCCGGCGCTGCAGGAAGAATCGTATTTAAGTCAGAAAGAGGGAATTAAAAAGGTAGAAGCAGAATTAAAAAAAGCTGGCTTCTCGTTGATCGGCACCCCAGAGAGGTATCTAGTACCTGATAGTTTGCTTTTCGACACTCCATACCATTTAATCAAAACGGGCGTTGATCAAAGAACCTCGCTATTGGCACGTGATTTACAAAAGGCCTTGTCGCTGCCAACGAATAATCGTCATCACGCGTTGCAGCCGAAGCTCATTATTGGCAGTACTAAGAATTAATCTACGTTGTTTTGTTTTGAAAGTTCTAAAATAAAGGAATAGGGGATAGGGAATAGGGGATAAGAGTGCTCCCTTTTGCGAGCGATCCTTATTCCCTATTCCTTATTAATTCCTTATTCCCTTCTTCAAGATGGCATAGTAGGCGTTGCCGGAATGTCCATTTCAGGCAGCCACTACGTTAGATTCATCTTCGTTTTCAAATCCATATAGCGCGCGTCATTTTTTAAGCCTTTAAAAACCGGATATTCCAGAAAGTAATTGACCGGTGCCATTCGTTTCTGAATACATTGATTGATATGGTAGAAAGTCTTGTCCTTGTTTCCAAGCGCAAACCAGATTCCAACAAGGTCTGCGTCGATAACTGAGTTCGGATCTTCTTTTTGTCGTTGCTCCAATTTTTCAATACACTCCATCGCTTCCTGAGTCATACCAATCCTTGCGTAAGCGTAACCGAGTCCCATCAATCCTTTTAACGGGTGATTAGTCAACCTGTGTATTTCTTTAAAAATTTCTAGCGCCTGATTCCAATCTCCCTTTAAACCGGTTCCCCATGCCTTTAATTCCAGACTGCTTCTCATTTGAGGATTAATCTCCAGCATTTTGTCAGCTTGCTTGATCGCATCGTCATAACGTTCTGCGAATATGTATGTGTTACCCAGGGCCTGATTTATGATAGGGGATAGCGGATCTATTCGGATCGCTTCTTCCATTATTTTGACGGCTTCGTCCTTTTCACCCTTGGTGACATAATAGAAGCTCAACAGCTGATAGGCGATCGTTGCTGCGGGATTAAGCTTGATAGCTTTTTGAAGAGCCTCAAAACTTTCCCGCCACTTCCATTCGTAGAACAGGTAGTAGCTACCGATTGCTATGTGACCCTCAGCAATATTGTCATCCAGCTCCAAGGCTTTATCTGCGTATTTCTTGGCTATCCGAAAAGCTTCTTCAGGTAGCATCTGGCCCGTTGCCCCAAGATTACTATATGCTCCTGCTGCCATTGCATACGCTTGCGCATAATTAGATTCAAGCTCAAAGGCTTTTTCAAAGCATTCAATCGCCTTTCGCGTATCGGCAGGGGTAAGCTTGTTCCAATAGTGCAAAGCTTTCAGATAATTTGTGTATGCGTCGATATTTTTTGTAGGAGCTTTAACAAGGGGCTGGATCTGTTTCTGCGAAAAGTTTTCTCTCAACCTGTTTGCTATGATACCGCTGATCTCATCCTGAACCTCAAAGATATCGTCCAGATTTCGGTCGTAGCTCTCGCTCCAGAGGTGGTATCCGTCGGCGGCATTTATTAGCTGCGCCGTGATGCGTACACGGTTGCCAACTTTGCGTACGCTTCCTTCCAAAACTTTGTCGACATTGAGCTTAATGGCTATGTCACGGATGTCTTCATTTTTTCCCTTGAATGCAAAAGCGGATGTCCTTGACGTAACTTGCAGTCCCTCGACTTTTGTAAGAGCGTTAAGCAATTCTTCTGTAATTCCATCACTGAAGAATTCATTATCGCGATCTGTACTCATATTTACGAAAGGTAGAACAGCAAGGCGATTGGTCGGGAGTTTCAGTTTGCCGTTTACGTCTGCGCGATTTGGAACAACGATACCGCTATCTGCGATGGCAAAAACTCTAACCGGATATTTTACATTCTTGAATTCAAAGTAACCAAGTTCTTTTGCAGTGATTTCTTCCTGATTCTTAAGTTCATCGTAAACCTTTTCAGATATAAGAATACTTCCGGATGTCGCAATCGACTCAATCCGAGACGCGAGGTTTACCCCATCTCCATAAATGGCTCCATCCTCCACTGTTACATCACCCGTGTGGATTCCGATCCGCAAGTCGACATGTGGATTTTCTTTCAACTGTCGTTGAATTGTAACCGCACATTGTACAGCATCAATGGCACTGCGGAAGGTGCTCAGCGACCCATCGCCATAGTACTGCAATAGTTTCCCGCGAAACCTTTGCAACGTAACATCTAATACTTCTTTTACCCGCTTTCTTTTCAATATTGCTAACTGCTCATTATCCTGCATCAAGGCAGTGTACCCTGTCATATCAGCAAAAAGAATAGCTACGAGTTCTCGCATGGCATGCAAAAATAATAAAGAAACATCATCAAGCGCTGAAAATTATCCACACGTTGTTGATCAAGTACGCAGACTTTTCTATACGAAAAGCTTTTTTCTCCGAATGTTTTTCTATTACGTGATAATTAATATTCCAATTCCTTGCAAGGAGCTCAATTTGCCTACTTTAACAGTTGCAACTAAAAATGGCACGTAACTTTCATTGGTGTTCGCGGAGTAACCATTAAACAAAATGCGAAATTAAAAATGCGAAACTATGAACTCAACTAGATTAACTTTTCCAAAACAATGTAAGCTCTTCGGTGCGATGGTGGCTATGATCACTTTGCTTACTTTCCATGTAAACGCTCAGGATCAAACTACTACTGAAACAACTGTTGAAACTGAAACACGGACAGTTGATGTCGATCGTGACATTGACCGCGATAGAACGTCATCAGGACCACGTGTAGGGATTAAGGGAGGTTTGAATGCAAGTAATTTAATTACCGATGAAGTGACCGATAAACACGGACGGTTTGGATTTCATGCTGGTGTGTATGGCCAATTATTTTCAACCGACGCATTTGCAATTCAGCCTGAGGTAAATTTTTCGACTAAGGGTAATGAGGTTAAACACAACTTTGGTATCATAGATCAGGAAACCAAATTTAATCTGAGTTATATCGACATTCCCGTTCTTGCAGTATTCAAATTAGGCAATGCTGCAGAAATTCACGCTGGTGCTTATTGGGCATACCTGGTTGGAGCAAACATCGATACTGACGGCGACTTGGCTGATGGTTTTGTTAGCATCGACCGTGATAATTTTGACAAGTGGGATTATGGCCTCGTAGGTGGCATTGGATTTAATCTGGGTCAAGTACAACTTGGAGCGCGCTATAACTACGGTCTAAATAAGATTGCAGAGAGCGCTGGAGCAAGGGCAATGTTGGGTGATGCGAAAAACTCAGTTGGCCAAATCTATCTCGCACTTAATCTGAATTCACAACGCTAAAAGTAAAAAACCTGACCTCGTAAGGGGTCAGGTTTTATGTGTTAAGGCTTTGTCGAATTTATTCTTTTCAGTTATTACTTCATACGAGTAAGAAAAATTTAGCGCTTCACAGAATGCTAAAAAAAATGAAGCCAACGCGTCATTAATGGGCTTGAATTTCTTCTGGTCCACCTAAACAGAAAATAAGTGTAGGGGCAAGGGTGATTAAATTGGGTGAAGGAGATTGCATCTGCTCAAACATTCCGGCCGTTTGTAAAAAAATAGCCAGAAGTATAGATCATTTTAACAATTTTAGTTGGACCGGACTGATGGTCCACCACACATTACTACACTCGTGAATTTGAATAGAAGATTATTTATTAAACACGTAGGCTTAGGTTCATTGGGTATTGCTGTCCTGACAAGTATATCCACAGAGGGTTTTCCTGAAATCGGCAGTAAACATTTACTGCCGCGTAGCACGCCCGAGGCCCAGGGTGTTTCATCTGATGCCGTTAGCAATTTTCTCGATAAGGTGGCCGATAGCAAAATTGACTTTCATAGCATCATGGTGCTACGCCATGGGCACGTAATTGCTGAAGGATGGTGGTCGCCCTACGCTCCCCACCTCAAGCACACTTTATATTCTCTTAGTAAAAGTTTTACCTCGACGGCGGTCGGGTTAGCAATCAACGAGGGTCACTTTACAATTGATTCACCTGTTCTGTCTTTTTTCCCAAACGACAAGCCTGCAGAAGTCAGTTCGCAATTGGCTGCAATGAAAGTAAAACATTTATTAACGATGTCTACCGGGCATGTAAAGGATACTATTCAACCGATGCGACACTCTTCGGATCCATGGGCGAAGACATTCCTTAGTCAACCCGTGGAACAGGAACCTGGAACATTTTTCCTCTACAACACTGGCGCTACATACATGTTGTCTGCTATTGTCCAAAAGGTCACGGGTCAAACATTGCAGCAATATTTAAGGCCGCGGTTATTCGATCCGCTGGGAATATTCGGTGAAGACTGGGAAACTGATCCTCAAAACATAAACACAGGGGGATATGGGTTGAGATTAAAAACAGAGGACATCGCAAAATTTGGTCAACTGTTTTTACAAAAGGGCGTCTGGAATGGCAAACAAATCGTACCAGCTAAATGGATCGAAGAAGCGACGCGTTCTCAGATCCAATCGAATCCTAGTAAACCAAATCGTCCGAAGGAAGAAGATGACTGGGCTCAAGGATACGGGTATCAGTTTTGGCGCTGCAGGCCCGGAGGTTATCGCGGCGATGGTGCTTTCGGACAGTTCTGCATGGTAATGCCCGATCAAGATGTTGTAATTGCTATTACAAGCGAGAGCTTTTCAATGCAAAATTCCATGAACCTGGTTTGGGAACACCTTCTTGCCGCCATAGATAAATCATCTAATACGTTGGGGCCCGATCCTACGGCCCACTCAAAGCTATCTTCGAAGTTAAAATTGTTGCGCTTAGATCCACCGTTGCATAGTGCGAGTTCTTCAATCGCAAAGAAGATTTCCGGAAAGGAATTTATGTTGGATACTAATGAGTTTCTCGCAAAGAGTATTCAGTTAGCATTTGATGAAAAGGCCTGTACAATGACTGTCAATTATGGCTCATCGAGACACCAAGTATCATGCGGAATTAATAAATGGATTGAGCAAAAGAATGAAAAAAAAGGAACACCCTTTCCAGCACCAGGCAGCTCAAACGTCCCTTCTCCAATCGCAGGTAGCGTGACGTGGGCAGATGACACGACGCTCGTTATGACGCTGCGTATGATGGAAGGAGCGCATGCCAATGGATTGACATTTAAGTTTGCCGATAATCATGTCACGATCAAATTTCACAGCAGTATTTCGCAGAATAATCCCAACGCTGCTGATAAGCGCGCTGACTTGCAGGGTTCTTTCGTTATTTGATTACATACCAACGAAGAAACAAACGGAGCGTATTGCGCCTAACGTGTGCCCCGTTTGTATTACCCCACGGATATAGATCTTGGGCAACCCGGACCATGGATCACGAGTTGTTCTTCGTTAATAAATCACCGCTTTTCGTCACTTATCGGATCGCGATGGCTGAAGTTTCCGCTATTCATCTGGGTGGAGTGGTTCCAGTTACCAGCAATTTTTTGAATTGTCGACAGACAATTCATATCGCCGTTTAACGGTTCTGAACTGTTAAAAAGGGTAGGAAACTGATTCATAAAGAGCCAATGTCCCAATTAGGAATTAATTTTCGAACAGCCTAGGCAAATGTCACTGACTCCTGTAAATTGAGTGTACTCTACCAAGCTTAAGCCAGGTGATTCAACAGAATGTTAAATAATCATCTTGGTCAAAGAAGGGTTTAAATAAAATCGTACTTTAAAAACGAAGAATACTCTTCTCAAAGCTCTTAAATGGAAGTTGACAAAGTATGCTTAATCCCATTTTATCATATATGAGAACTTGTTGAAGGAAGGAAATAGGGGACAGGGAATAAGGTACCCACTTTGCGACCGTCCTTATTCCTTATTCCTTACACCTTATTCCTTATTCCTTAATTTGACAAAGTACCATCAATCGAAAATAGTTCGTTCTACATGTCGAAACAAATTTGTATAGGTATCATGGTAGCCATTTTTGGTTGTAGTCGACCGGCGCCCCACAATATTGAAACTGAGAAAAAGGATGATCAATTTCAAATGGCACAATTTGTAGTTGGGACCTGGTATAGTAAATCTTCTGATGTGAGCAACTATGAAATATGGACGCCGATGAATGATAGTACACTTGTGGGACGCAGTTATTCGATTCGTAATGGTGATACGATATCATCGGAGAAAATAAGAATAGTAAAGAGGCGGGATGGGCTGGCGTATATTCCTATCGTCGCAGGGCAAAACGATGGACTACCTGTAGTATTTAGGTCCACGTCTATTACAGATGCCGCCATGAGCTTTGAAAATGCAGAGCACGACTTCCCGCAGCAAATAAAATACGAACGAATACATAGAGATTCTATCGTAGCCGAAATATCAGGTACAATTAAGGGCGAGCACCGTGCTATTCAATTCCCAATGGGGAGATCACAATAGATTCGTCGCAATTCTGGTTTCATCTGGTATTCAAAAGTCGCTTGGAAATTGTTGCATCTTCGCAAAAAATCCGAACGTTATGCAAGACCTATTAAAAAAGATAAATGCCAAACGCGATAAGATCCGTGCTTTTACTTCGAAGCATGGTCCGAAGAACAAACTATTATTAAATGTTTCTATTATTTGTGGTGTTGTAGGTACTGCGTTGGCAGGAATTCCCGCTGTGGGTGGATCTGAAGCGATAGAAACTATTAAGGAAATAGCGAAACCTGGCTTGCCTGTTTGGCAGTTGCTCTGCATTGGCGCTGCAGTGATGACGATGGCAGCAACCATTGCAACATCGATCCGAAGCAACCATGATACGGGTAATAAACTCTCCAAGGCACAAGTGTGCGACGCTAAATTGGAGATGCTCGAATTGTTGTTACAAAATGATCAAATCGATGCCAGGCAGGCCATTGAAAAGTATGGAGAATATTCAACTGAGGTATCGTTCATCGAGTAAGCAGATTCGGCTAGATATTCTTGTGTATTAACAGTAATGTATGATAACAATTGGTATGATATTATTCAACGGCATGACACAGCTTGATCTCACCGGTCCGTTGGAGGTATTTACGCGTTTGCCAAACACAAGTGTATATCTTTTATCAAAGACGAGCGACCCAGTAAAGTGTGATAGAGGGCTACTAATACTCCCGGACACAATATTTGCTGAATGCCCTAAGAATCTTACTATCCTTTTTGTGCCAGGTGGTCCGGGTGTTACCAAGCTTCTTTCAGATAAAGAATACTTGGATTTTATAAAATCCAGGGGAGGTGCGAAGTATATCACATCAGTATGCACCGGATCGATCATCCTGGCCGCTTGTGGGTTGCTGGATGGATTTCGCGCTACAACACACTGGCTTTCGCTCGATTTCCTGGAAAAGTTTGGAATCTCTACTGAGAACTCCCGCGTGGTAATTGACAGAAACCGAATTACAGGTGGTGGCGTAACTTCGGGAATTGATTTTGCCCTGGTACTGGTTTCAAAACTGCTTGGCGAGGATGTAGCCAAAGAAATTCAACTTATGATAGAGTATAATCCTCAGCCACCATTTACTTCCGGACACCCGGATTTGGCCTCACCTTCGCTAGTAAAAAAGGTCGTGGAAGAACGTTCTGAAGCACAGAAGAAAAGGCTTGAGGAGATCGATTCATTTTTAGCAAGCAACACTTCCATCAACAAATAACTGGTTTGAACCAATCTTAGGTTTTTTAGTTAAATGAGGGTAGAATGGTAAACATTTTTCTTTATGGAGCAACAATTAATTAACCAACTTATCACTTTGTTATGTAAGGGTGGAAGCAGTTCTCTTATAAAGGATCTCATCCGAGAGACAGACCAGGATGGTGACGCACGGCATTGGACTGTGGAAGAAGTAGAAAATGCAAATAATTATCTTAATTGGATCAATAAGAGCTTCAGCACCTCCGACGCGATTGTAATCATTAACAATTTGGCAAGAGAATACAGTATCGACCTTACAAAGATAAAGTAATCGCATATACGTCTTCGTCACATTCAATTTCTTCGCCCTCGATTTTGATTAGTCTGTATTGCAGGAGAGAGCTGTCGCAATCGATTTATGTAATAATAATCGCATGTTTTCAACTCAAGGGTTGCTTTTGAGTTATTTTGAATTTTCATTTTCAATGCATAAAGAAAATTTTTTTTCGCTATCGTCGACGGCCGCAAGAACAAGTACGGCAACACATGCACAATGCGAAACAACTCATCACCGTGTGAGATGTTTTTATCGATGAATAATTCCATTCATAGTCAATTGCGAAATGTGCGTTGAATTCAAACTTTGTTGAGAGTTAATTGCGCCGTGGTTTAGTCAAATTCGACTTGTATTCTCACTACTCTTTCGTTGCAGAGCTCTTTCGATAAAAGCAGGAAAGTACCTTTTTAATCGAGAGTGAAATTCATGGCAGATTTTAATAAACCACATTTGTACATGACTTGATATGTGGTTTTGAGATCACCAAGGCTGTCTAGGGAATCCGGCGGCTATTCTTCAAGACCTAAAGCCCTCTCAAAATTTTGCTATCCTTCCGCACCAATCCAGCGGATATAATTACGTATAGATAGACCGTTGTACGGATTTCCTTCTCATCCACGACGCATCACTGTTGCCTCCAGATTTCACAGTGTGGCTTCGTACTGTTCCGATTCTGCATCCAGTTCATCTACGGAATTTTTCACAACAACCCAATTACAACCCGATGATGAGGATCTTTATTATTGCTGTTCTATTTTTTGGTTTTCACAATGCATTTTCTACTGATTATTATGTTAGTATTTCCGGCAACGACGGCGGAAGCGGTACAGCTGCCAGTCCGTGGCGTACGCTTCGATTTGCGGTAACCAGGGTGCCTGCAAATCAGGGACACACGATCAGAATTTCTGCGGGTACCTTTGTTGAAAGCGGTCAATTCAATGTACCCCCAGGCGTAAACGTCGAGGGTGCAGGAGTTGATCAAACCATTATTAAAGCTGCAAGTAATTTTTACTTCAATCCCGGTGATCCCGGATTTGCACTGGACAAATTTCTGATGACTCTAAGTTCATCGGGCCAGACAGCAGGAAATCAGACACTGAGAAACTTCACATTGGATGGCGATGGTAAACGATTGCATGGTGGTATTTACGTTAAGTCTCGCAGCAATGTCAATATTCAAAGCATCAAAGTACAGAATACCAATTTTTGTGGGTTATGGATTTGGGATGTAAAATCGTCAGCGCTTAGAGATGTACGTCTTGTAAATTGTTCATGGGGAAGCACTGGCTGGGCGTCAGGCGCGTTGCAGCTTGCCAATCTTGAGAATGTCACTATTGAAAGACTCAATGTTGATGAGAACACCGGATATGGCATAAAAGCCTTGGGTTCTGGCGGAAATAGAATCACTAACATGAAAGTGTTCGACAGTAGGATTTCAGTAAATCCTGCCGGTAAATGGAACAATGGGTCTGCTCCAAATATTGCATTCGAATTGTGGGAAGTATACCTGGTGGGTTGTGAGATTTACAACACTTATATGGATAATCACCTCTCTCTTGTTAATGTTCAAACACCAGCAACCGGTATCAAGTCGATACGAGTCCATCATAACACTTTTGATCTTCTTTCACGCGCCGGTGGCCATGGATATGGAATTGAACTTAGTATCAATGACGCTGAAATTGACAACAACTGGTTTAACGGCGGATCCTATGGAATCGCCAATTGGAGTCCTGCGTATGTTACGAATTGGTCCATTCATCATAACACATTCAACAATTTGTCTAACGGTTATCCTGGTGAAATTGTGCGCTCACAACAGACCGGTATCCACAACGTGAAAATCTATAACAATACGGTCGAGTTTTCTGGAACCACTACTATGAATTTCCTTGGCCTTCACAAAGGCCAAAGCACGAATATCGATATCAAGAATAATCTCGTGGTTAACTCGAATACAAGTTATAACTGGTGGCCAAACCAACTTATTTTTACAGAAGGAGGTGCGTCAATTTCCGGTCTTACAGTAAGCAATAATTTTCTTAGCAATTTGCCTATCGGATATTCTGCGGGCTCGATTGCAAATAATTTTACAGGTGATCCGAAGATTTCGAAATCTGGTGCTCGTCCCAATCCATATTTTGCTCCTGTCGCAGGTAGCCCACTGATCGATAAAGGTGTGAATGTCGGATTCGCATATCAGGGCTCTGCCCCCGAGATAGGAGCTCATGAATCTGGTGCTGCTCCGGCCAATATCGCAGTATCTACTGTTACCGTTTCTCCAGCAACTCTGACGATGGTAACAGGCACAACTAATCAGTTATCAAAAAGCATTAGCCCCACAAATGCGACAAATCAGGCCGTGACCTGGACCTCCAGCAATGAGAACGTAGCTAGTGTATCCGCCACAGGTGTTGTTTCAGCCAAAAATACTGGAACGGCAGTAATCACTGTCAAGACTGCCGACGGCGCCAAAACAGCCAGCTGTACCGTTACTGTTAATAGCGCAACGGTTTCAGTTAACAATTTGAGCGTTGCACCATCTGCGATAACACTCGCTGTAAACGGAAGTAGTCAATTGTCTAAGACTATAAGTCCATCGAATGCAACAAATCAGGAAGTAACGTGGGCTTCAAGCAATGCTGGTGTAGCCTCAGTTGCAGCGACTGGAATTGTGACAGGGAAATCGGCTGGTTCGGCTGTCGTAACCTGTACCTCTAAAGATGGGAATAAAATTGCGTCTGCTACAGTTACAGTGAGTGGTAGCCTTTCCGTTGTTAAGGTCGATAATTCGGTGCGTGGCACGGCTTCAAATCAGTTTAATTTCTCAGGTAGTGGTTGGGTTCATGGAACGAGCACAGGAGACCCTTACTTAAACAACACACTATCTTACTCGAACGTTGCAAACAACAGCGCTACCGTATCATTCACAGGTACTAAAGTAGAACTATATTCAGCGAAGGCATGGCACCATGGGATCGTGGCTGTATCTATTGACAATGGGCCGGAAACTATGGTGGATTTGTATTCTGCGAGCCGGCAAAATTTTGCAATGGTTTTTGCTAGCGCGAATTTGGCTTCGGGACAGCATTCACTCAAAATGCGCGTCACAGGATCGAAAAATTCTTCAGCCACCGGCGCCTATGTTATACTAGACTATATAGCAATTCATACAGGGGGAACGACGGCAGTAAGCAGTGTGGCAGTTGCACCAGCCACTGTCAATATGGTGGTAAATGGAACGGCTCAATTGACCAAAACAATCAGCCCTTCGTCAGCATCGAACCAGGATGTTAAGTGGACGTCCAGTAACCCTGCAGTTGCAACTGTTAGCGCAACTGGATTGGTTACTGCAAAAGCCTCCGGGACGGCTGTTATAACGGTCCAGACTTTGGACGGAGCAAAAACTGCAACTGCGGCCGTGACTGTAAATGCACCTTCATCGGCAGTTGATTTCGATAACGCCAACAGGGGATCGGGCAGCAATCAATTTAACTTTGTTGGAAGTGGATGGGTGCATGGTGTAAGTTCTTCGGATCCGTATCTCAATCAAACGGTTTCATTTTCCAATGCTGCAAACAACTACATGACTTTGACATTCAATGGCAATAGAATTGAATTTTATTCAGCGAAGGCATCGCATCATGGTATTGTTGCCGTATCTATTGACAATGGTCCGGAGACAAATGTTGATTTGTATGCAGCATCTCGTCAGAATTTTGTGATGGCTTACAACAGTGGAACTCTATCGCAAGGAAATCACACGTTAAAAATTCGTGTGACTGGTTCCAAGAATTCCGTGGCGACTGGAGCGTATGCAATCATCGATTATGTTAAGGTCTTTCAGTCTGATGGCGGTGGTGGAGGTGGGGCTGCTCCGGAATCAGCAGCGTTGTCGGAGTTGGAATCATTACAATATTATCCAAATCCTGTCAGGTCTGGTGAGATAGTAAATATAAAGGTACCTGAAGCAACGGGCGAGATACACTTGTTTGATTTGTCAGGTGCGCCAGTACGCTCGATTGCTGTTATGGAGACATCATTGGAGTTATCAACAAGCGGATTATCAAGCGGCATTTACATCCTACAATATCAAACGCGAAATGGTAGGGAAGTTGTGAAGATCATGGTTCAGTAGTAAAAGCGCGATCATTCTGGCCCGCAACGCCACCGAACAGGAAGCGTTGCGGGCTTTTCTTTTTACAACGATTCCCATATGTGAACTTTGTTCAGGATTTGGTCTCCGGTTCAGTGAGCCGAAGGCATATTCTTGAGTCTAAATGAGCAATTCCCACAGAAACCTTGCACTAACGTCATTCATCTGGGCAGATTTTTAATCGAAACAACAGTATTCTGTAACCATTTAAAGAAATTTTATTGTTAATCTTACATTACGTGATATCCACTTAAAGGTAGCTATATCCGAATCGGCCTTTTTTGATATAATTGTCAATGTTTAATTCAACCCGGGCGCCAAAACCCTTATCCGTAAATTCTTTTTTTCAGTATGGCAGCTAGAGTCGCTAACCTTTGGATAATAGATAATGATCCCATGGTGTCGTTTTATATCAAGCGGCTAACAGAGCTGGGCGCATTGGCTGATATAATTACCATTTATGATAGTCCAAGAGGGGCGGTTGATTATCTTCTATTACACAAAACATCACTAGAACATTTGCCTGATATCATTTTATTGGATATCTACATGCCAGAGATGGATGGTTGGGAGTTTATACAAGAGTTCCAGAAGATCCGGGACAAGCTCACCAAGAATGTAGAAATACATATCATAACATCATCAAACCACCCAAAAGACATTAGCCGCGCGAAAACATTTGCCGAGGTAAAAAGTTATCTGCAAAAGCCCGTCACGCTTGAGGCGCTTCAGGACGTCGTCTCTAATTACAATATGGCTGAAAGATCCTAAGTTAACTTTTCGGGGCTTTAAAAGCTTCAACCCCCTTGGCGAAATCTAACTCCCCGGTGGCCAAATATCGGATTTCGATTTTGTCGGACTTACTTTTCTTATGATAGGTATATGACAATGGCTTAGCAACGGAACGGCTATTCTCTCTCTCGACAATAAAATTTGCAGTCCAATATCCATCCTTCGGAATTGTACCAAAGTCATTTTCAAAAGCCAACTGTATCGCCATGGGAACCTGACTCTGGTCAATTTTTTCGGTCTTCCTCAATGCCTGACCTACAACACACAACGCAGCTAATGCAAGAAACGCGAATGCAAAAATTTTCTTTTCCATACCAGTATAGTTTGTAATCATTTTACGAAAACAACCTATTTAGATTTAAATCTGGTATACCGCAAAAGAAAGTATTTTTTGCATTCGCGTCTAACGAATTGCACCTAATGGCTCGGCGAAGCCACTCCATAAAGTATTAGATAAATAAACCTATCAGAGTCCTTGTGCTTCTGTCTTCCCAAGAAGAGGAGCGATCAAGTCCTTATAGCCTCCAAGATTATTTACAAATTTCCCGGAAACATCAGATAGGGTAGAACCAGCGGACCGCAATATCTGCTTTGCTTTTTCATTTCCCATAAGACTTGCAATTGCCAAGCCCAAGGTCACACCACCAATTGCCGCGATCAGAATTTTGTTATCTGAAATAAAGGATTTAACCTTTGTCGTATCTGGAATTATTTCTTCAGTTTTCATTGTACTTGTTGTTTAGTTATATCTGAGTCAATCAAAAAGAATGACAATTGCCTGCAGCGTTACTCTGGGGGGCATTAGGGGATTTTGTTGAGGATAATTGTGGCAGGGGTTCTACACTTTGTTCTTTGGGGGGGAAGCGGGGCTCAGGGGTAGGTATAGGGAATTGGAAGAGGTATAAGGTATAAGGTATAAGGTATAAGGCATCGTCACCTTATACCCTATACCCTATACCTTCTTTATTCAACTCCAAAAGACTATGACCGACCCAACCCCCGCATTCAGTCCCACCGTTGTACCATACAATATCCTCTTACTCACCCCTGCATTGTAATAGAAATAATACTCATTGGGATTTCGCAGGTCATATAGATAGTAATGTACCATCGGGCCTGCGAGGAAATAGCCGAACCCCATCCCCTGAATGATGGGAGTTGACCATATCATGAAATATCCGGCGATACCAATTGCTACAGATGTGCAGAGGGTAGGGAGGAGCAGCTTTTGCTGAAAGCACGACAGCAGTAGGAACATTAAATCAAAAGGTATTGACGGCTGTATCTCTGTGCAACTAACGAGGAAAGTAGGACCGGTATAACTAACCGGTCCCGACATTCTAAATATTAATTCTTTTGACCAACAACTACGACTTGCTCAACAGCATTCGCGGGAGTACTTGTCACATCTTTCTTAATTGACTCGTTGAGTTTGAAAGCAATAGGCAATACCATGCGTTGTTTCACAGCTACGCCCTTGTTCTTACCGGGCTCCCATAATGGAGAAGTTTTCACTACACTTATCGCTTCAGAATCACAGCCGCCACCAATCCCATTCTTTACCCTTACATCAGTTAAGGAACCGTCAAGTTGGACTACGAACTCGACAAAAACTTTTCCTTCAATCCCCATACGTCTGGCCTGCGCCGGATATTTCATATTTCTAGCAACGTGATCATAGAATACTCCCCAGCCCCCCTGGGGCGTCGCTGTATCCTCAACAATTGTATACACATCATCTTCCAGTTTTGAGCGGTCACTTATATCACTTACAAGTTCTGTGTATTCGATAATAGCGAACGTCCTCGGCGTTTCATTGGCAGGCACCGTGGGTGTTAAGAGAGTGATGTGAGCTATCTGACTTGGATCGATACCTTCAAGTTTTTTCTTCATCGCATCTACTTTCGGCTTCATGTTCTCATCGGTTTCCATGAGGAGAAATGTTTTGCCTGGATTTGCTTTTATTAGGATGTCATATTGGTCAAGCACTTCTTTTGGAGCATCCAGGGCAATAGTTGAGGACTGAGCAATTTCAGCAACCTCATCAACAAGTTGATCCTGGCACGCGATGAGCGCAAATACCAACGGAATCACGCCGGCCATGGCAACCATCTTCCAGGGCCTTATTTTCCTTTTTATCGTTTTCATCATTTGAATTCGTTTAAGCGTTAATGAATTATTAAAGTGATTGGCGAGTTTGAAGCCGGCCGACTCCAATGCAACCTTCGCCAGCAGGTTGCAGTATTCGTTCACATCGTGATTGTCGACAGCGCGCGCATCTGCCTCGAATTCATGAAGCTGAACAAAAATCTTTTTGTACACTCTTAGAAGTGGGTTGACCCAGAAAAATATACCTAACATGTTCACAAGGAGAATATCCAGGGAATGATAGCCTTGTACATGAGTTGTTTCATGATGAATTACTTTTCGCTTTTCTTCCGGCGAAAGTGCCTTGGAATCACCGAGTACAATCACATTAAAAAAGGAGAACGTCGGTATCGAATTTTCTGCTTCCACAATTTTTAACCCACCCGCGGTTAGTGGCTGCGATTTTGCCAGGAAAAAAATAAGCCTGGTGAATCTGGTCAGAAACCGAATCAGGAAGAATAGCATTCCTCCGATGTAAAAAAAACTGATATACATCCAGGTACTGTTGAACGTTCCAACGGTATCTGTACCTGACGCAGTGCTGTTGCTTTCAATAACGATTTCAGGCAGAAGTCTCGGTGGTACCAATTGCCCAAGAGAAGGCAACACGGAATTATCGAATTGAATATGAAGCAAAGGAAATGTTAAGGATACCAATAACCCTGAAAGCAGAAATAACCGTTGAACTTTGAAATCTGTTTCGTTCCTAAGTATTAACACATATACTCCCAGGAACAGCGCGATGCTGAAGTTCGCTTCGATGAAGTAATTCAGGTAAGCATTCATGGCTTTTGATTTTTGATTTCTTCTAACAACTTCTCCAGCGATTTGACATCCAATTTATTTTCCTTCGCGAAGAAGGATACAAGGTTTTGAAATGAGCCGTTGAAATATCCTTTCAATAAATTGTTGAGATAAAACTTGGTGTATTTCTCCTTACTGATTAACGGAAAGTATTCATGGGTCTTACCGTACGCTTTGTGATCGACAAATCCCTTTGCCTCAAGAATTCGGACAATTGTAGATACAGTATTATAGGCGGGTTTTGGGTCCGGCATTTCTTCCACAATATCTTTAACGAATGCGTTCTGTAGTTTCCATAGTATTTGCATGACCTGATCCTCAGCCTTGGTCAGCTCTTTAATATCCTTCATGACCTATATGTTTAGGTATAAAACTAAGAATTTAGTTTTAAAGATGCAAATGTTTTTTTAGCTGTCAGCTGACAGCTATCAGCTGACAGCCTGATAGAGGCAGAAAGCAGAACGCTTAACGCAGAACGCTTGAGCCTGCGTTAGCATAATTCAGTATTCGAAATGGAAAAGTAAATTTGGAGTTACGCTCACGATGATTGCGCATCATTATAGCCACGCAGAGTTAATAAACAAGAAGTCGCACTATTGTAAATCGAGCCGACCGACCCGATGGCTATCGGTTACCGATTACCGTTTACCGATCACCACTATCCGGCTATCACTTCTTTCGACAACTGCGGAATAACAGACTCACACTGATTGATGAACATCATAACAGCCTGCGGAATTTCATCTAACCTTGTAGAGGCCTTGCTGTTTTCTTCGATGAACAAAATATTGCTTCGAAGCTCAGTGAGTCCCATAAGAGTGAAGGATGGTTTTATCTGGTGTGCCTGCCGTGCAAGTTTAGGCCAATCAGAATCTGACAATGCCTGCTTCATCTCAACCAAAAGGGGAGGAATAGTTTGTGTAAAGGTGAGAACCATTTCGCGTATAAACTCCTCGTTGTTTCCTGATACTGAACGCAGGTAATCTAAATTGTATAGCTGATGCGCAACAGGGACAGGTGCTTTGGCTTTAACCTTGTGTTTTGGCGTGATCTTCTGATCAATAAAAAGTTTACGATAAAGATCGTCGGGCGTAAACGGCTTTGGAAGATAATCGTTCATCCCGGCAGAGATACATTTTTCGACGTCAGCTTTGGTCGCATTTGCAGTCAAGGCTATGACAGGAACATCACGCATCGGTGAATTCATCAGGCGGATAGCTTTGGTGGTTTCGTATCCATCCATTACCGGCATTTGTATGTCCATCAATACAACGTCGTATGCCTGGTTCTTGATCTTCTCAATTGCTACCAATCCATTTTCAGCGGTGTCGGTAAAGCATTGCCAGTTTTTAAGAATACTCTTCGCGTATAGCCTGTTAATATCGTTATCTTCCACCAGTAATACTACCAATTGAGACGCATTGACCGCCTTCAATGCTCTTTCATTTTTCGGTGATGATTGAGTAACTGCGCCTTTCTTGCCGATGCCGTACGGAACCAATACCGTAAAGCTTGATCCCACATTCTCCTTACTTGTCACTGTAATTCTTCCATTTTGCAGTTCAACTAATTGCTTTACTATAGTCAGACCAAGGCCGGAACCACCATATTTCCGTGTTACGCTTGCATCAGCCTGACTAAAGCTCTCAAAGATTGTCTCGAGCTTGTCTTGTGGAATACCAACACCAGAGTCAATAACTTCTATTCGAACCCAGCAAATACCTTTCTGTTCTTTCTCTGCCGTGCACATGACTTTGATGGAACCGGTGTGGGTAAACTTCACAGCATTGCTGATCAGATTTATTAATATCTGATTTAATCTTACGGGATCGCCTACCAGGATTTTGTTCAACGATTCGTCTATGTGATAGTCGAGCGAAATTCTTTTCTCCCGGGCCTGGTACATAAACGTGCTGATGAGAGAAGGAAGAAAATCTTTCAGATTAAACGCAATTTTTTCAAAGCTTAATTTCCCCGACTCAATTGCAGCGAGGTCAAGAATATCATTTATGATAAGCTTCAGGTTTTCTGCAGAGTGCTTGATTGCATTCAGGTAAGTCTCACGTTCCTCCGGACTAGGATTTTGACCGAGAAGACCGGCCATCCCGGCGATACCATTCAATGGTGTACGGATCTCGTGACTGATATTAGCAAGAAATTGTTCTTTTGCTTTCTGCAACCTTACTAATTCGGCTTCGCTTTCCTTGCGCTGGGCTATGTCGCGACAGTCGAGGATAAATCCGTCAAGACCTTCCTTGTGCTTCAGATTAATTGCATTGAATTCAAGGAAGCGATAGGAGTAGTCCCTGCATAAAAACTGGAACTCTATGTTCTGCGTATATGCCCTTTGTTGGCTTTTCTTAAATTGTCGTTTGAGATCCTGAACCGTTTCAGGTAAAATGTAATCGAAAAAATTACGTCCGTTTAAACTTTTTGGTCGATATCCCAGGGTCTGGTGAACCGCAGTGTTATGGTATCGGATGTTTCCCTCGTAGTCAACAATAAAAATAATATCCGAACCATCTTCCACGACGGCCTCGTAGAATGAACCCTTCTTGACGTATTGCTGAAGTTTCATAGATGTCAGATTCCGACAGCTTCCATCTCTTTCAAGTATCGATAGAGTGAAGACTTACCTATATCCAGTTTGCGAGCTACCTCGAGTACGTTGTTATCGTATTTGTTGAGGAAGTGTCTGATAATGCGGAACATGAATTCGTTCATGGTCATTTCCTGATAGAGGAATGACTCCATACGTGCAGTGCTGTTGAAGCTGATATCCTGAGCTCGTATTTCCTGATCCTCCGCCATGACCGCAGACAATTCAATAATCGACTTGAGCTCTCTTATATTTCCTGGAAATGGATACTGCAATAACTTTTCCTGCGCTTCCTGGGTGATCTTGAATTTTCGCATTTGGTTGTCATTTGCGAATTGATCCAGGAAATGCTTGGCAATAAGAATTACATCGTTACCCCGCTCACGCAGCGGTGGGAGATGTATGGGTAAGCCAAGTAAACGGTAGTACAAATCCTCTCTGAATTTGCCAGCCTTTACTTCCTCTGCCAGATCTTTGTGAGTTGCAGCGATGATGCGAACATCCAGTTTGATTACTTGATTACCTCCGATGCGCGTAACCTCGCGCTCTTGTAAAACGCGGAGCAATTTTGCCTGGAGATTCGGATCCATTTCGCCGATCTCGTCAAGAAAAATTGAACCGCCTTCGGCCTCTTCAAATTTTCCGATGCGTCTGGTAAGGGCTCCGGTGAATGCTCCCTTCTCGTGGCCAAATAGTTCACTTTCAATAAGGTCCCTTGGAATCGCCGCGATATTGACCGCAACAAAGGGTTTATTTTTTCTTTTAGAGTTGTAGTGTATTGCTTTGGCTACCAGTTCTTTACCTGTACCTGTTTCACCTGAAATACTAACTGAGATATTGGTTTGAACCGCTTTTTCAAGCAAACCGAATGTCCGCCTGATTGCGGGGCTGGTACCGATAATACTCTTTTCAAATTCATACTTCTCGGAGATCTCCTTTTTCAAGTGATCGATCTCTTTAATAAGAGAAGACTTATTGCGCGCATTATTAATAGAGTTGAGAAGCCGGTCTTTGGTTTCGTGATCTTTCGAGATGTAGTCGTATGCCCCTGACTTCAACAATTCAACAGCGGTGTGAATTTTCTCCTGAGCTGAAACGATGATGACATTAATATTAGGATCGTGACTCCGAATCTGTCCCAACACCTTTTCTCCCGGCGCGTCAGGCAACGAGTAGTCTAGGGTAATAATTGCCGGATTCTTATACAGATTCGCAACGCAATCTTTACCCGTCGTATAGAACTCAACCTCATAATCCGGGTTTAGCCCCAGAACATATTTCAAAAACTTCGTATAGGCCGGGTCATCCTCAACTACAAATATTTTAACTGGATCCTTGTCGTACATGGTTAGCTTTACGGTTAGTGTGGCTTACACAACACTAATAACCGGATAATTAAAGGTTGAAAAAATGCAATTCGGCCTAATATCTATCATCGTATATATATGGGCCGAAATCGGAGCAAAGAAAAGGCGGAAAAATCGGTCATTTGAATGTATCGATGCGGAAACCGGACATCACATATGATTAAGGAACTCGAAAGGCTAAAAGAAAATGAGGTTGAACTGATGCTTAAGGCGCCAGTTGTACTTTGCATCCTCATTGCAGGCGCTGATGGCACTATCGACAGGAGAGAAATAAAGGAGGCCATTAACGTTACCGTTAGGAAAAAAGACAAAACCATTCTGGATAATTATTTTAAAGAAGTGTCCCAGGATTTTGAAGATAAGCTGAAAATCCTTCTTCAAAGTTATCCTTATCAATCCGCACAGCGCAATCCTATCTTGATTCAGGAGCTCAGCGAGTTAAACCCGATATTAAAAAAATTGGACAAATCATTCTCCAAACCTTTCTACGACATGCTGAAAGAACTCGCCGAAAAAATCGCTGGGTCGTCAGGTGGACTATGGGGTATGATGTCGGTCGACTCAGAAGAAGCCAAATATATTCGTCTGCCCATGCTGGATGATCCAGCGAAAATAATTCAATAAAGGCTGATCGATTGTAACAATTCGTTGCCAAGCATTCTTCATCTTTGCAACTTGCATTTGCATTAATGTATGGCACACACTTCTATTTTTGGCAGCTCAGTAATTCCTTTTCGAGTCACTTTTTTAATGTGGGCGACATTTTACCTGGAGTCGTTAATAGGCTTACCCTTTGTTGTGTTTGGTATTGAGCCCAGAACATTCCACGGACTTATTGGAATTTTCACCGCGCCCTTAATACATGGTGATATTCTTCACTTGATATCCAACACAATTCCTATGCTGTTCCTGGGATCTGTGCTTTTCTTTTTTTATGAGAGAATTGGCGGAGCAGTTTTTTTTCGCGCTTATTTCTGGACAAATGTTCTTGTATGGTTGTTTGCTCGTCCAGCAAATCACATCGGGGCAAGCGGAGTTGTATATGCCCTGGCATTCTTTCTTATTTTCTTTGGTTTTTTCAGACGGGATTTCCTGTCGCTATTTATATCGACGATTATATTAGTATTGTATGGCGGAGTCTTTTATGGAGTGCTACCAAGCGATCCACGCGTTTCCTGGGAATCGCACTTCGCAGGCGGATTGGTTGGAATAGCCTCTGCTATCACCTTTAGCAAAGAAAAAAAGGTAAACTAAATGGACGCTCAAGTAAAAAAAATATTGACGGAATTGAGGGGAGGGAAATATGCACCCGTTTACTTCCTTCAAGGAGAAGAAACGTTTTACATCGACCTGATCTCAAACTACATTGAGACCAAAGCTCTGTCGGAGGCAGAACGCAGCTTCAACCAGGTTGTCATGTATGGAAAGGACGTTACAATGGCATCCATCCTCACCAATGCACGCAGGTTTCCGATGATGGCAGAGCGGCAGGTCGTCATTGTGAAGGAGGCTCAGGATATCCAGGATCTTAACAAAGAAATAGGGGCCAAGCTGTTGCTCGATTATCTTACCAAGCAGGTGCCCAGTACGGTGCTCGTGTTTTGTCACAAGCATAAAACGCTCGACAAGAGACGGGAGCTCGGAAAAAAAATTGACCAATACGCGGTGATGCTGAACGCCAAAAAGTTATACGACAACCAGCTTCCAGAATTCGTGTACGAGTACACAAATGATAAGAAGGTTACCATCGATCAACAAGCAGTCCAGGTGCTATGCGAATATGTTGGCAACGACCTTCACCGAATGGCAAACGAAATTGATAAGTTAACTATTTCGCTTCCTGCCGGCGGATCGATTAGCGCCGATCAGGTGATGAACCAGGTGGGTGTGAGCAAAGAGTACAATGTGTTTGAATTGCAGAAAGCTATACTTCAACGTGACGCAATGCTGGCAAATAAAATTGTAAACTACTTTGAAAGCAATACAAAGAAGAATCCCATGATACCAGTCGTGGCATTTCTTTATTCGTTCTTCAGCAAACTTTTAATGGCATCGCAGGTTGCTGATAAGAGTGAGAAAGGATTGGCTAGTGAACTGAAAGTGAGTCCCTATGCATTGCGTGATTACACTTTGGCTTTACGTCAATTTCCATTGCCTAAGATCATCGACAACCTTGCGTCGATAAAAGATGCTGACCTAAAATTGAAAGGCGTGAACAACGGCAGTTCTGATGAAGGACAAATTTTTCGCGAGTTGGTTTGGCGCATTATGAATTAGCGTTCTTTATAATTAAGGAACAAATTTGGACAATTGCAGAATAGCGCCTTACCTTTAAGGCCATGCAATTTGGGCAGCGGAAAATTTTTTCAACTTATTTTTTTGGTTCATCATTTGCAATAAACTTTTTGCAACGCTGTTTTAATCACAAAACTTATCAACGATTGATGCCAAGGTATATTGCCTGTCTGATATTTCTTTCCTGCGCTCATTCATTAGTTGCACAGGATCAACTTTCTCAAAACACTGTTGAGCGGCTCTACAGCCGGGGAACTGAATTGGTTGCTCACGCGAACTACGGTGCAGCGCGGGAAGTATTTTCAGATTTTCTCAAACTGTCATCGCCAACGGATCCCAGGCGTGGCGAGGCAGAGTACTATATCGCATTCAGCGCATTGAATCTTGGTCACAACGATGGTGAAAAGTTGATCGATGATTTTATAGACAACAACCCGTCCAGTCCTAAGGCATCAACGGCATACTATGATCTTGCTAACTTTTTCTACGGACAGGGAAACTACACAAAAGCATCCTCTTACTTTAGAAAAGTTGACTTTCCAGCACTGACCCAAAATCAGCAGAGCGAAGGTCATTTCAAGTGGGGGTATAGTTATTTCAATCAGAAGAAACTGAATGAAGCACTTGAGCAGTTCAACTTCGTAAAAAAACAAAACAGTGGGTATGCGCCGGCGGCCAATTATTATGCAGGGTTTGTTGAATATTCCAAGGGACAATTTGAAGACGCCTTGATCGATCTGAAAAAAGCGGAGAGCAGTCCGTCGTATTCCAACGTTGTTCCATTTCTTATTGCTAACATTTATTATAAGCAGGGACGATACAACAGTCTGACAGACTATGCGGCTTCGATAAAGGGCCGCAACGTAGCAAACGCCAGCGAGATAGCAATGCTGGTGGCCGACGCGGAGTACTATCAAGGTGATTTTAACAAGGCGATTGCCTCTTATGAAAAATATTTTGAAAAGAATTCTAAGGCCGAGCCTGGCTTACTCTTCCGGGCAGGCTATGCCCACTATTCTGCCGGCAATACTGAAAAAGGAATTCAATATTTAGGCAAAGCTGCGAGTGGAAAGGATTCTGTGAGTTACTACGCTTCATATTACCTCGGTATTCTTAACCTGAAGCAAGGCAACAAACAAAACGCTCTGAATGCCTTTAATCATGCCCGGAAAAACCCGGCGGATAAAACTCTCGCTGAAGAGAGTTCCTTTCAATATGCTAAGGTATCGTATGATGCCGGTAGACCAGATATTGCCATAGATGAGTTCGAACGTTTTCTCAAAACATATCCTGGCAGCGACCACTCTGTAGAGGTAAAGGAACTATTAGCCCAGGCTTACGTCAATGGTAATAATTTTAACAAGGCAATCGAATATATCGAAGGTCTTCCTTCGCGAAATCAATACATCAATCAAGCATACCAGAAGGCTACTTTTTTGAAAGGTTCAGAACTATTTAACAAAGAAGATTATCCGGGCGCGGTTGAATACTATACAAAATCATTGCAGTATCCCATCGATCCGAAGTTCGTTGCATTAGCAAGCTTCTGGAATGGAGAGGCGTATTCCCTAGGGAGGAAGTGGCAGGAAGCTATTGCAAGTTATCAACGTGTTATTCAGAGCTCGTCTGCATCCGATGCTGAGCTCATGCTTAAGACACGTTATGGATTGGGATACGCTCATTATAATCTGAAACAATATGATCAGGCACTCTTTAATTTTAAAGAGTTCGCTAACAGGGGCGATAAGAATTCTCCAAACTTTGCTGATGGTGTAATTAGATTGGCAGATTGTTACTACGTTGAAAAACAATATGACGAAGCTCTCCGTCAGTACAACCGTGCAAAGTCGCTGGGTTCACCGGACAATGACTATATACTTTTGCAGTCCGGCGTGATCTTCGGATTGCAACGCAAGTACACGCCTGCGCGCGGCCAGTTCACTGAACTTGTCAAGACTTATCCAAAATCGCAATACCGGGATGATGCCATGTTTCAAAGAGCCCAGTTTGATATTGAGCAAGGAAATTACCAGGCGGCGATTGATGGCTTGAATGAATTAATACGCGAAGGTACCTCCACGCCTTTCTTGCCTTATGCCTATATGCGGCGCGCGGCATCTCATTTCAATCTGAAGCAATATGACCAAACGATCGCAGACTATGGTACAATCGTTCAACGATTCCCGAATCACCCAGTAGCAGAACAAGTATTAGTTCCACTGCAGGAAGCATTGAATGCTGCAAACCGATCTGGCGAATTCCAAAACTATCTTGCCCGTTTTAAGAGTGCGAATCCTGACAACAAGAGTCTGGAAGGACTTGAGTATGAAACCGCCAAGAACTTTTATTTCAATCAGGAATATCAAAAGGCGATCACAGGTTTGCAGACGTATTTAAGTACATATCCGCAGACTCCAAATAAGCTTGAAGCGCAGTATTATATAGCAGAGTCGTACTATCGTCTGGGCGACAACAACAGTGCACTACCATTATATAAGGAGTTAAGTAATAACCCCTCGTTCCAAATGGCTAACCGTACCGTTGCGAGGGCAGGCGAAATAGAGTTTGCCCAGGGAAAGTACCAGGACGCTATTCGCTCATTTCATAAAGTGGAAAAGCTTGCAAACAACAAGAAGGATCAATCGAATGCCTGGTTTGGGTTAATGGAGTCATTCTATCTGACGGAGCAATACGATTCAGCTGACTACTATGCACGAATTATTCTCGAACGGGGAGCTGTTAATGCCGGAGCCCATAACAAGGCGTCGCTGTTTTTGGGCAAGACCGCAATGGCTCGCGGCGACCTGGATGGAGCGAAAGATGAATTTCTAAATACGCTGAATTCCGCGAGGGATGAGTACGGTGCGGAAGCAAAATATCTTTTAGGAAAGCTGTTGTACGAGCAGAAGCAATACAACCAAAGTATAGAAACCCTGGTGAGTTTGAACAATGATTTTGGTGAATATGAAGAATGGGTCGGCAAAGCTTTCCTATTGCTTGCAGAGAATTATGTTGCCTTAAATAATTTCTTTCAGGCGAAGGGAACACTCCAGTCTTTGGTGGACGACTTTCCGTCGGATACTGTAAAAGAAGCAGCGCGTAAAAGAATCGTCGAGCTTGATAAGCTTCAATTGGAGCAACAAAAAGTTCAGGAAGCTGATACACTTGATACTATTGACACAACCGAAAACGATCGTTAATATTTGCGATGCAAACAACGGAACTGATGAGCACACGGACGAAAATGGAAATCAGGTTGTCTTTTTTAGGACTCTTCGTTTTGCTAACTCTATCAGCGTATGCGCAGGAGCCTGCTAAGACCTGGACTGACGGAGAGATTGAAAACGTGGAAATAGAGATTGTCAAAGAGCGCGAAATCACATTGCCAGGTGCAGATCGAAACTTTGAGAAGATTCCACCGAGACCGTCGGAGCCAATTAAACCTCCAATCACTTACGACTTCAAGCCATTCAGTTTCAAAGCTCCGTTGTTGAACCCGCAGATACGGCCCTTGAAGTTGAAACAGGAAAGCCAACGAAAAGTCTATGGAGGATTTTTACGGTTGGGTTACGGGAATTACGTGTCTCCTCTTCTCGAAGCATATTACAATACCACGCGCGACAAGAATAAACTCATTGGCGCTCACTTATATCACACGAGTTCCGACAAAGGTCCAATAGATGACAGGAACTCGGGTAGTGGTTCCTCAGGTCTTTCTGTTTTCGGCCGGACTTTTACGAAGGGCATTTCACTTTCTGGAAATGCTGGGTTTGAAAATCGTACTACGCATTTTTACGGTTATCCCGAAGGCACTGAGGTAGACGCATCGTCCATTAAACAATCGTTTAATCTTCTAAAAGCTTCCGGAGCTTTGTCAAATGCTACCAATTCGGATTTGTCTTATAAGTTGGGAGTAGGAGTAAGTCATTTGTCGGACAAGTTTGATGCTAAGGAAACTGAAATCGATCTCAACTTCGGAACAGATTATGAGATTAATGACGACTCGAGGATCAATCTTAAAGCAGATTATTTTCTGATCAGTAGAAAGGACGAAAATGTAGATAAAAAAGCGCGTAGCCTGTTCGTTATCTCTCCGTCGTTTTCGTTTGTTCCGATCGAAGATTTGAAAGTAAGTGTCGGTTTTAAGACAGCATTCGAGAATGATACAATTGATTCGAAGAGTGTCCATGTATATCCGGATATCAGGGCGTCATATCCGATTAGCCCCTCCGTTGACGCGGTGGCATCTCTGAGTGGAGGAATTGAGAAGGTTTCACTTCAGTCGTTAACTTATGAGAACCTCTGGCTTGCTCCAAACATACCTATTTTTCACACGAATAAGACATTGGATTTTAACGTTGGACTGAATGCAAAACTGGGTAATAAAATATCTGCGCATAGCGGGCTAGCGGTAGCTAATCTTAAGAATTGGTATTATTTTGTGAATACAGATGCCGACCAGGCAAAATTCACCACGGTATACGATGGTGGAAGTGGAACGAAGCGCGCAAATCTCTATGGGGCCATCAGCTTTGTTCAGTCAGAGGTAGCGAAGTTCATGCTTAGGGCAGATTTATACCGATATTCCACAGCAAGGCTTAATGAAGCCTGGCATCGGCCAACCTATAAGATTACAGCCAACGCATTTTATAATCTATACCAAAAGTTATTATTCACAGTCGATGTCATCGCGCAAGGGGGTATGAAAGCGCAAGAGCCGGTTACGCTTAACACGGTAAAGCTGGACGCCGCTTTCGATCTTAATTTCAAAACAGAGTATTTATTTTCGGAAAGTTTTTCAGCGTTCATTCAGCTTAACAACATTGCCTCTAGTAAGTACCCATTGTTTCTTCATTACCCGGTCAGAGGATTCCAGGTGATGGGGGGGATTACGTGGAGTTTCTAGTAAGCAGTTAATTGGTAAGCATTTAGTGGTAAGTGGTAAGTGGTCCGTCCCGTTCCCAAAGCAGAGAAAGTAGTTGATGTCTTACTTACTTACTACTTACTACTTACTACTTACTATTCACTGCTTACCACTCACGAAGTCAGGCGGTGCAAACGGCGGCAGAGCGACAGACCATTTGTATCGGTGAAATTTTCGCGTAGCTTTGTATATTACCCTGTTCCTTAACCATTTAATAAACCAGAACATGGCTCGAAAGAAAAAGCAAACCAACGAACCACCACCAGAGAACCTGGATAATGCCGACGATACATTTGGACTTCCTGACGTTGAATATCAACCGTTGCAGCGCGGTGAGCCAGAGAAAATAGAAGAGCCCGCGCCTGAAACACCTCCCGAACCGCCGGTCGAAGAGGCACCTGAAGTGGTAGTGATAAATGAAGCTCCTCAGCCAGAACCGGAACCTGAACCAGCTCCAGTCAAAGAGGAACCTGCGCCCTTCCAATTCAGAGAGGACTCAACACATGAGGACGTTCACAGCCACGATGATTCATCCGAGCGAAACAGATATGAGGATGTACATCAGCCATATACTCCAACATATTCGTATCAGGATGACACGCCATCGCCATGGCCAAAAATTTTAGGTATCCTTCTTGTATTGCTATTGATAGGTGGCGGTATCTGGTACTTTATGATGTATCGTCCAGCTCAACTTGCTAAGGCAGAACAGGAGCGGAAAGAGTTGGCAGCAATCCAGGAAGAAGCGAGAAGAAAAGAAGCTGAACGCCAGGCTGCTCTAAAACGTGATGAAGAGCAGAAAGTAGCTGAAGCTGCTCCGCCGCCAAAGCCGGCAATTGGAACTATTGAAACACTATCGGGACGCTCAGGACGTTATTACGTGGTGATAGCCAGTTCGATTGATGGAGATTTAATAATGGACTACGCAAAAAAACTCAGCGCAAATGGCGTGAGCACCAAAATTATTCCGCCCTTCGGCAAATCGAGTTTTCATCGGCTTGCAGTTGCTGATGGCGATACATATCAAACAACTCAGGCAACTGCTGATGAACTCAAAGGCGGAGATTACGGCGATAAGTTATGGGTAGTAAAATATTAAGCTGAGTAAGAGTACGGGACAAATTCCAATAACTATTTTTTAAACTAAATATTCTACATGGTTTTTCTTCAAATTGTTACTGACACCGCCACGGTGGCCGATCCGCTGGCAGGTCAGTCTTTATCGGTTATTGACTTGGCGATTCAGGGCGGTTTCATGATGGTACCCATTGCCATTTGTTGGGTCATTGCCATTTATCTTTTTATTGAAAGGATCCTCACTATAAACAGGGCAAATGTGGACCCCGCTCTTTTTATGGGCAGGGTAAAAGAATTGGTTTTACGCGGTGACATCAACGGAGCAAGATTGCTTTGTTCGCAAAATGATTCACCTGTTGCCCGCATGATCGAGAAGGGGATTTCACGCATCGGGAGTCCGTTAAAAACGATTGAGGCTTCAATAGAAAATCTGGCAAAGATCGAAGTGTTTAAGCTTGAGAAGAACCTTCCGACGCTTGCAACTATCGCCGGAGCTGCTCCGATGATGGGATTTCTTGGAACAGTAATCGGTATGGTCGAAGCGTTTATCGCGATCTCGCAGGAGGAAGGTTCCGTGAGTCCCAAGCTTTTGTCATCGGGTATATACACTGCAATGATCACAACGGTAGCAGGACTAATAGTAGGTATTATGGCATACCTTGCCTATAACTATCTGGTTACGCGCGTTCAAAAGGTCATTCATAAGATGGAATACACATCCATCGAATTTATCGACCTGCTCCAGGAACCGAGATAAGCGATAAACCGTTAAACCTTTGTATGAAACATCGTAACGAGGATAACAGGTAACATCAACACATCAACACCTCAACACAATGAACATTGGTTCAAAAAACAAAATCGATCCAGGTTTCAGCATGGCATCCATGACGGATCTGATTTTCCTATTGTTGGTATTTTTCATGCTAACGTCCTCGTTTGTTACGCCATCAGGTCTTCCTGTAAACCTTCCGAGCAGCAAGGCGAGTACGATTGAAGTGCAAAAAATTTCGGTGACGGTTACCAAAGATTTGCGCTACTACGTCAATGACAAGAGAATTACCAAGGCTACTTTGGAGGGTGAATTGAAGAGCAGGTTGGCTGGTGCAAAGGGATCAGTTGTTTTACATATTGACAAAGATGTTCCGTCAGAACATCTGGTTTATGTTGCAGGTATTGCTACGGCGTTGGAAGCGAAAGTAGTAGTAGCCACAAAACCAAAATAAGATGAGCGAGAGCGAACTGGAGAGACAAAACAAGAAGAAAGCGGCGCTGTATACTACAATTATACAAGTGGTGCTTTTTGCCGCCTTGTTTTTCATGGTAGCATGGCGTGCACCGGATCCTCCACTTCCGGAGTATGGTATAGAATTAAATTTTGGAATGGATGACCAGGGTAGTGGTAATATCCAACCAGAAACAGCTGTAGGGAATCGTGGTCAGTCTGAAACGCCTCCGGAGGAAAGTCAGCCCGAAGTAAAGGAGGAGGTGCCTATTGTGGAGGAAGAGATTGAAGAAGAACCACAACCGGTGGAGACCAAGCCAGCTGAAGAGCAAGTTGTTTCCAAAGTAGAAAGCCCCGTTGTTGTTAAAGAAAAAAAAGAAGAGGTAAAGCCGGTCGAGAAACCTGTTGAAAAACCGGTGGAAAAGAAAGTTGAGCCGAAGGTAGAAGAGAAGCCAAAAGTTGTTGAGAAGAAGGTCGAGGAAAAACCAAAAGTAAATCCCGACGCAGTATATAAGCCTAAGGCAACTCAAGGTGATGCTACTGGAAAAGCTACCGACAATAAAGCAGGAACTCCGGGAAATCATGGCGACGACCCAGGTACCACTGGAGACAAGGGTGATCCGAAAGGCACGTTGGATGCAAAGGCTCTTTATGGTAAGGCAGGTGGCGGTGCTGGTGGCTCAAGTCTTGACCTCGCCGGTTGGAATTGGGATGAAATTCCAACACCGAATGTCCCCAACAATATTAGTGGCAGAATTGTATTTGAAATTACTGTTAACTCAAGAGGCGAATTAGAAGGTTATAAAGTGATTGAAAACAGTTTAACTCCTGATGCTGCCAGAGCCTGTAGAGAAGCCGTCGAGAGACTGACGTTTAGTAAGACAGGAACCAATGTACCTGCTATCTCGAAAGGAAAAATAACATTTGTAGTTAGAGCAAACTGATCGTCATGCAGGACCGTTGGGCCGAATTTGTCCAGGATGTACTCATCACCGTTCACGAAAATATACGCGAGCTGAAAGAACGAAGAGGGTTTGCTGACCCGGAGGAAATGAATTATATCGAAGCAAAGCTCCTCGCATATTATGAGATACTGTCAGCATTCAAGTCGAGCGCTGTCGAGTTTAAGATTCCTAAAGAAGAGCTAGGACTGTAACGCAGTATCATTTACGACATGTTCACCGACTTTCAGGAAACACTAAAGTTTTTGTACGACAATCTGCCAATGTTTCAGCGCATTGGTGCCGCTGCAATAAAGCCTGATCTTTCAAATACAATTGCTCTATGCAAGGTCTTAGGTGATCCTCAAAGCCAGCTCAAGTGCGTACATGTCGCAGGCACGAATGGAAAGGGAAGCACCTCACATATGATAGCCTCCATTCTTCAATGCGCAGGCTACAGGACGGGTTTATACACATCGCCACATCTCAAGTCATTTACTGAAAGGGTTAAGATCAATGGTTGTGACATTAGCGAAGACCACGTCGTTGGCTTTGTTAACAGGATCTATGACCAAATACAGATCATAAAGCCGTCTTTTTTTGAAATTACAGTAGCTCTTGCGTTGGACTATTTCGCACAAGAGAAAGTAGATGTAGCGGTGATCGAAGTTGGAATGGGAGGGAGGCTTGATTCGACAAACATCATTACACCCATTGTTTCTGTTATTACTAATATTGGATGGGATCACACCGACTTGCTTGGCGATACACTCCAAAAGATCGCCTGGGAAAAGGCGGGGATCATAAAAGAAGGAGTACCTGTGGTTATAAGCGAACGCCAACGGGAAGTCGAGAAGGTTTTTGAAGACAAGGCCAGGGAAATGCATTCACCGATAACCTTTGCATCCGACAGATTCGAAGCGAAAGGTCATGATGAGAATGGAGGAATCTTTTTTGATATTTCTGAAGATCAAACGACGCTTTTCAAAAATTTATCGCTGTCATTGCAGGGATCATACCAGGAAAAGAATTTGCCTGGTGTGATGGAGACCGTTCGAGTGCTGAATCGTGAGGGCTGGAAAATTAAAACGGAACATATTCGTGAAGGATTGGAAACCGTTGTCTCAGCCACGGGTCTGAAAGGGAGGTGGCAGGTATTGGGCAGACGACCATTGATTGTATGCGACACCGGGCATAATATTGATGGAATGCGAGAAGTGGTTCGGCAGATTCAACGGCAAGGCTATGGTAAACTATATATGGTGTTGGGCATGGTGAAAGGAAAGGATATTTTTTCGATACTAGGTATCCTTCCTAAGGATGCATATTATTTTTTTTGTCAACCAAAGATTCCCCGGGCTCTGGATGCTTCTATTTTATTTGAACATGCGAGATCGAGTAATTTGTTCGGCGAAGTTGTGATGGATGTTAATGAAGCAATTCATGCGGCGAAACAGCTTGCAGGTCCCGATGACATGATATTTGTGGGAGGTAGTACCTATGTGGTTGCTGAAATTGATGGGTTATGATAGGACCTTTCATATAAGGTCATCTTAATTTAAAGTGATATTTTTGACGACGAATGAAACGTAAACTGGAACGGTTTAGAATTATTGAAGAACGTTCAAATGTTATTGAGAGAAGTAAGAATATTTATGAAGAGATCAAGGGGAAATGGCGTGGTGAATACTTCACGAACAACAATCCAATAACCGCGGAGCTTGCCTGCGGAAGAGGCGAATACACTATCGGTCTGGCTGCACGTTTTCCTGAACGAAATTATATCGGGATTGACATTAAGGGCGAACGGATATGGAAAGGGAGTACTTTGGCTGTGGAACAAAATCTTACCAATGTTGCCTTCTTGCGTACGCCAATTCTATTGATAGAAAACATCTTTGAACCCGGTGAGCTTGATGAAATATGGATTACGTTTCCTGACCCTCGCCCTAGAA
>JAEZBX010000242.1 GCA_023412765.1 Bacteroidota bacterium | reverse complement strand
GTTCCATTAAAACTATAGTTGGGTCCTCCGTAAAGATTTAAAGTAAATCCATCCGGATAATTATTGTCAGGATCAGTAACCTGGAGATGGTTGAAGGCAATCGTAATACTTTCTCCCTGTTGGATGCTCAAGGGAATCTGACCGGTGATCTCCGGGGGCTGATTGCCTGCTGGTGTAACCTGAATCTTTAGATCGAATTTATCACTTTTCCGTTGCCCATTATCCACCCGAACTGGCACCCGCAACATGCCTGTGAAGTCGGGATTAGGTGTAACAATATTTCCCTGGACTTTATGGTCCTTTCCGTTCTGCACTTCAAGAGTATAACCTTCGGGATAAGATTGTGACGCACCTTCGTCTTTAACAATTAAATGAGTCAACAATATTTCAATCGATGTGCCCTGAACCATAACCAAAGGGTCAGGTGATTGGCCAGTAATTTCGGGCTTTGAGTTTTTTCCAGGCTGGGCAAAGGAATAGAACACCAATACATGGCAGAGAAATAGGACCGCCGCATAGATCTTGCAGTACATAAGGAGGAGACTGCAGAAGCGATTTCCAAAGCTATGCCATTGTTAGGTTACGATACAGGGAGTCTGTACCGAGTAAATCCCCGGCAAGCAGCCTATCCTTGAGGAATTATTTCCACAATCAAAAATTCTACGATACTCTATATCAACATAATGCCCTACCATAATGCAGCGCTATGGCTAAACGTAAATATTTAAATGCAAGAGCCGTTTATATTTCCTGAATTTGCCTGATCATCTGATTTGTAAATCCCCACTCATTGTCATACCAAGCCATTATCTTCACAAGATCTCCATCCACGACGCGGGTCATCTCGGCGTCAACAACTGCTGCAAACGGACTTTTTACAATATCGGATGAAACTAACGGCTCGTTGGAAACGGATAAAACTGCTTTGTATCGATTTGTCTTTGATTCTTCCAGAAGTATAGCATTGATTTCTTCGGGAGTAGTATTTCTACCGGCGACAAGCGTAATGTCTGACATGGAGCCCACAGGAACGGGAATACGGATTGAAACTCCATCAAACTTATTTTGCAACTGAGGAAGTGCTTTTGTTGTAGCTACTGCCGCCCCCGTTGATGTCGGGATGAGATTAATCGCTCCGCCACGGCCCATGCGAGGCTCTTTCTTTGAAGGCGCATCAACCAGTGTTTGTGAAGCTGTGTAAGCGTGAATTGTGTTCAATATTGCTTTCTTAACTCCTAATCGTCTGTCTATTATTTCCACTACGGGACCGATGTTGTTTGTCGTACAGCTAGCACATGAAAAAATTTGCGCTTTGCCATCGTTTGTATTTACACCGTGCACTACTGTCGGCGTATCCTTGCTCGATGTAGGTCCTGAGATCACCACTGTTTTGGCACCAGCATGAATGTGTTTTTCTGCATCCTCTTTCTTTGTGAAGAAACCGGTACTTTCAATTACGATCTCTACATTCATATCTTTCCAGGGCAGTTTTGCAGGATCTTTTTCAGAAAGGAAAGTGATCTTCTGATTCTTAATCAAAATTTGATCACCCTTTACACTCACATCGTGTTCATATTTGCCATACACACTGTCATATTTTAAAAGGTATGCTGAATTGTCAATACTCATTAAATCATTTACGGCAACGATTTCTAACTCCGGAATTTCCATCATTACTTTCAGAGCTGCCCGGCCTATTCGGCCAAATCCATTAATTGCTATTCTCTTCATGATCTTTTTTGTTTATTAATAGAACACATTAAGATTTTTCTGGTTCTTACTTGTACGGATAAATGCTATCGTCGTTTTGGAATAGGAAGGAATAAGGAATAAGGAATAAGGCGCTCGAGTCAGGTTTAGATAAATTTTCCACGAGGCGAAACCTCAAACCTTAAACCTCAAACCTTAAACTTTTGCTACTAACAGTAAAATTTGATAGTGCTCCCCAAGCTTTTTTAATCTATCTTAGACATTTTCTAAATACAACCGGCCGACAGCTTTAGAAGTTTACACCTTGCATAAGGGTGCTTCCGATAAAATACGCCATAAATACATCAGATGGGAAAATTGAAAATCGGCGTAATTGATTTGGTAAGTAAGGCACCAACTAAAACGCTTTGGGCTCGAGTGATGCATGCTAATCTCGCCAGCATTATGCCTCAGGTCGTTGCCACATGGTGCGAGCAGGAAGGACACAGTGTTACATTCATTTGTTATACAGGATTGGAGAACCTTAGCGACGAAGTTCCAAAGGATGTCGATCTCGTTTTCATCTGCTCATTCACCCAAGCAGCATTTCTCTCGTACGCTCTTAGCAACTACTTCAGAAGCAAAGGTGTTGTCACTGTTCTTGGTGGGCCGCATGCGCGATGCTATCCAGACGACTCAATAAAATACTTCGATTACGTATTGGGTCTTTCACACAAATCGACCATCAAACAGGTTCTGGATAATTGCTGCCCTCAAAAGCCTGTCGGAATTCATCTTCATGCGCGTACTCAACCCGTTGAATTTCCCACCGTGCAGGAGCGTTGGAAGTTCATAGAACAAACGCATCGAAAAGCTCATTTACTAAAATTCATTCCAATGATGGGTAGTGTAGGTTGCCCTTACACTTGCTCATTTTGTATTGACGCTGCTGTACCCTACCAGCAACTAAGCTTTGACAGAATGAAGGATGATCTGAGGTTCTTGCTCACAAAATATAAGAACCCTATGGTTGCATGGCAGGACCCAAATTTTGGAGTGAAATTCCATGAAAATATGGAAGCCATCGCCTCAGTATCACCACCGAATCGCTTTAGGTTTCTTGCAGAAAGTAGTCTGTCTATCCTTACGGAAGAGCATCTTAAAATAATGAAGCAGAATAACTTCATTGCGCTGCTTCCCGGAATTGAATCGTGGTATGATATGGGGAACAAATCCAGGGCTGCGCATCTTGGTGCGAACGAAAAATTAAACCAGGTGTCGGAGCAGGTTAATATGATACTGCGCTACGTTCCGTATATACAAACGAATTTTGTTATGGGTCTTGACTGTGATTCAGGTGACGAACCTTTCGAACTGACGAAGCGATTTGTTGACAAAGCACCGGGCGCCTTTCCAGGTTACTCACTACTAACTTCCTTTGGAGAAGCAGCACCCATAAATCTTGAGTATCAACGTGAAGGTCGTGTGCTTCCCTTTCCATTTCATTTCCTCAATAACCACCTGGCGATGAATCTAAAGCCCAGGAATTATGAATGGATAGAATTTTATGATAAGGTGATTGACGTTACAGAATATACGTTTTCAAAGAAGGCGATATTCAGACGATTTATGGCTTCATCGCACTTTACAACAAAGTGGATGAACGTTATGCGCGCGATCTCATCTGAAGGATATGGGCGAATACGCTTTTACAAAATGATAAGGAACAAATTGGCTAGCGACCGATCTTTTCTTAAATATTTTGAAGGCGAACACACGACGCTGCCAAAATTCTACAAAGATATTATTGAAAAGGATCTTGGGATTTGGAATCAATGGTTGCCACAAGGAGCGCTTGAACATGAACCCAATGCTTATCTTCACAAAAGTTCCAAAATAGGAAAGGTGCAGATCAGGGCAGGGAAAGTCGCCTGATTCTAAATTTTGAATTCCAAATTTTGAATTTTGAATTACGCAGCATCTAATTCAAAATTTATAATTCAAAATTTAAAATTTAATTCGCCTTCTTTAAAAACTGGCGAAGCATGTACTGAAGTATTCCGCCATTCTGATAATATTCAATTTCTATCTGACTATCCAATCTGCTCAGAACCTGGAATTTCTTTTCCTTCCCTTCCGTGTTTACTGCAGAGATTGTCAGCACCTGTGACGGCGTAATTGTAGAATTCAGTCCCTCAATAGAATAAGTCTCCGTTCCATCGAGACCTAAACTTGCTGCAGTATCATCACCCACAAACTGCAATGGAAGTACGCCCATACCCACCAGGTTACTTCTGTGGATGCGTTCATAGCTTTCTGCTATTACAGCCCGGATTCCTAACATAAATGCACCTTTCGCCGCCCAATCCCTGGAGGAACCACTACCATATTCCTTACCCGCTATCACAATCAAAGGTGTATTCGACTCCTTGTAACGCAATGAAGCATCATAAACAGTCATTTCTTCTTTTGTAGGAAGGTAAGTTGTAAAACCTCCCTCCTTCGCCGCCAGCTTGTTCTTAATCCTGACATTAGCAAAGGTACCTCTCACCATCACTTCATCATTTCCTCGCCGCGAACCATACGAATTAAACTCGCTCACAGGAATTCCCCGCTCCTGCAAATATTGCCCTGCCGGCGAATGAACGCTGAAGGATCCCGCCGGCGATATATGATCGGTAGTAATGGAATCACCCAACATCAACAGGACTCTTGCATTGTCAATCGGTTGTATCGGCGGTGGAGTAGGCGAAATATTCACAAAAAATGGGGCCTCTTTCACATAGGTCGAACCCGGCTCCCACTTGTATGCTTTATCACGTGGTGCATCCAAATTTTGCCACTGCTCATTGCCATCAAAGATCTCATCGTAATTCTTCTGGAAATATTCCTTCCTTACCACTTTACTAACCATTTCCTGAATTTCATCCGGTGAAGGCCATATATCCTTCAAGAATACTGGAGATCCATCCTGTTTGGCGCCCAGCGGCTCCGTTATCATGTCAATATCGGTTCGACCGGCGATGGCATAAGCTACAACCAACAATGGTGACATAAGAAAATTCATCTTAACCTGAGGGTGAATGCGAGCTTCAAAATTACGATTGCTTGAGAGCGCTGCCGCAACGATCAGGTCGTGTTCTGATACAGCTTCTGCAATAGGTTCGGGAAGCGGACCAGAATTTCCAATGCACGAAGTACATCCGTATCCAACAACGTTGAAGCCCATTTGCTCCAAAGCAGATAGCAACCCGGATTCCTGAAGGTAGTCTGTGACCACTTTGGATCCTGGTGCAAGACTTGTTTTTACCCAAGGCTTTGAAGACAGGCCTGCTGCAAGCGCTTTCTGCGCAAGCAGTCCGGCGCCTATCATCACATCCGGATTCGATGTATTTGTACAACTTGTAATTGCTGCGATCACAACATCTGTATCACTGAGATGCAATGATTCCCCTTTATAATCCACTTTTACAGTTCTCATTTCAGAATGATCGGCCCACGCGACCTGAGAAGGAGCAACATTACCGCCTTCCGCAGCCCATCGATTCAATGGCCGATCGATGTGCTGAATATATTTTCTAAAAAATTTCTCTTCGATGATGCCTGTAATTTTTTGCTTGGCTTCTCTTAACAGGATTTTGTCTTGCGGTCGGCTTGGGCCCGAAATAGTCGGTTCCACAGTGGCAAGATCCAACTCAACGACCTGGCTGTAGTTTATTGCTTTCTCGTTTTCGCGCCATAGCATGTTTTCCTTTGTGTAAGCTTCGGTCAAGGCAATCACTTCGGCCTTACGATTTGTTTTATTGAGATAATCGAGTGTCTTATTATCGATTGGGAAATAAGTAATAGTACAGCCAAACTCAGGTGACATGTTGCCAATAGTGGCGCGGTCAGGAACTGATAAATTTGCAAGACCGTCACCAAAAACTTCAACAAATTTGCCCACCACTTTTGTCCTTCGCAGCAATTCTGTAATTGTAAGTACCAGATCACTTGCCGTGCTACCTAATGGAAGCTTTCCAACGAGCTTCAATCCGATTACTTCTGGCAAAGCGAAAAAGTGGGGCTGTCCCAGCATTGCAGCTTCCGCCTCGATGCCACCGACACCATAGGCAACAATGCCAAGTCCATTTACCATTGGCGTATGTGAGTCCGTGCCAACAAGTGTATCGGGAAAAGCAATTCCATTCCGCTCTACGACACACTTTGATAAATACTCAAGATTTACCTGATGGCAGATTCCCATACCCGGTGGAACAACGGAAAAATTGTCGAAGGCCGTTTGTGCCCATTTTAGAAATCGATAACGTTCACTATTTCTTTCATACTCCCTGTCAACGTTACGTGTATACGCATCCTTGTTCCCAAAATAATCCACTTGTACAGAATGATCTATGATGAGATCCACTGGTATCAATGGGTTGATGCGGGAAGGATCTTTGCCCTTCCTTACCATTTCCGCGCGCAGTGAAGCGATGTCAACGATAGCAGGCACTCCCGTGAAATCCTGCATCAGCACGCGGGCCGGCATAAACGGAATTTCTTTTTCTGCTGGCTTTGGCTTCCAGTTTAAAATTGTATCCACGTGTTCACGGGTAACGACATATCCATCATAACTGCGAAGAATATTCTCCAAAAGAATTCTGATACAGAATGGCAGGCTGCTAATCTGATGACCTTTTTCCTCTAAGCTTTTTAAACTATAATAAGTTAGTTTCTTACCGTTGACCTCAAGGTCCTTTTTTATTCCAAGATAATCCTGTTCCATATTTTTGGGGAAACTGTTTGACAATGAGCCCAAGTTACCTCCAACTGCTTACAGTTAGAAGTTATCGCTCTAAAACTTTAACAATTGTTCGGTCAAATAGTGCTTGAAATTCAGAGGAGAACTTTGCAGGTAAGAGGAAGTATCTGGGATCTATTCAGATTTGGCTTCTTTATCCGGCTCGTCTTCCGCCAGCGCCTGGATCTTTTTCTTTTCGCCCACAATCCACACGATGTCATTCCATTCAAATTTTGTTGTTGACTCAGGATTGAGTATCCGCTCATTATTGCGTTCAATCCCAATAACGAGCCCATTAGTACGCTCCCTGAGTTTGGAATTTCTGATGTCCTGCCCTTTCAATCGGGTGTGTTCGTCGACAAGAATCCTGTTTAGGGTGATATCAGCAATCTCCAGGCTAGAGGGTTCGTGTTCTGCCACCGATTCAAATACAGGTTTAAAAACTTTGATTTGTTCATCAGTTGCCAGAATGCCGGTTTGATCAAATGGCAACAGGATAGCGTTGCGGTCTGGAACATTTATCAGTTTTTCTCCACGCTTTATGTAAACAATGTTGATACCGTATTTCTCGCGCCACCCCAGTTCCCTCAGTGTACGTCCAATATACTCTGCGTTGGGAGGAACTTCGAGTTGCACTATGTGGGCGTCCCATGGACTGAGTTCCGCCTGAAGATCTGCATTTTTCCTCGAGACGTTCGCTGAAAGTGAATTGTATTCTACATATTCTCTCTCATTTAGATTTCCAAGGAACCGCTGTTCCATACGCAGGTAAAATGCCTGAAACCGTTTACCAAGAATAAACATAATGAGGATTACGGCGGGTACGACAACAATAATTGCAACACCCGTATCGAACAACCGGAAAACCCAGAAGCTCATAATACCGATACCTGTGAGGATCCTGATGATTTCAATAATGAACAGCGGGCCGCGATTATATTTGTTATCAAGCCACATTTCCTTGTACGCCATATTGTTTGGCCTCTTAGTCATCAATGCCCAAAGAAATGGCGATGCGATACCAAGAGAAACTATCAAACCAACGATACTTCGCGTGAGCGGAGAAGAAATATATTCCCGGAGAAAAGGCATTAGAAAATTGGTCGTGACCAGGATAAGAGCGAAGAGAATTATTCCATTTGTTACCGCAATTCGCGCATATGACATGAGTACCAACTTCCATTCGCTTTCCGCCTGTATGGCTTGAGTACTGGATGAATATCGATTTAATCGTTTTACCCATTTCTCAGGAAGCACCCGTTCAATATATTGATACAAGGGTTCCGAGAGTTTAATGAGATACGGAGTTGTAAAGGTTGTTATTGCCGATGCACCAACAGCAATGGGAAAAAGGAAGTCGGAAATAACTCCGAGGGATAGCCCAAGGGTTGCTACTATAAACGCAAACTCCCCAATTTGTGCCATGCTCATACCCACTTGAACCGCCTGCCTCAGGCCTTGCCCAGATAATAGAGCACCAATCGTGGTGCTAATCAGTTTACCAAAAAGCGTAATTAACGTAACTATCAACACCGGCCATCCATATTCTATGATCGCCTGTGGGTCGATCATCATCCCGACGGACACAAAAAATATCGCACCAAACAGGTCTCTCACAGGCTTGGTAAGGTGTTCAACTTTCTCAGCCCTGGTGGTCTCCGCGATAATAGAACCCATTATGAAAGCCCCCAATTCTGCCGAGAAACCAACCTCAGTTGCGATAACCACCATCGCAAGACAAAGTCCCAGGGAAAATATTAACAAGGTTTCATCATCGAATACCTTTCTTGCCCTTTTTAAGAAAGTCGGCAGAAGGAAAATTCCGGCAAGAAACCACAGGACTAAAAAGAAGAGGAGTTTTGAAATAGTAAATAAAATTTCAGAACCTTCAAATTGTTTGGTGACTGCAATGGTGGAAAGCAATACCATGAGCAAGATCACCACAATATCTTCTACTATCAGCACACCAAATACAATACGCGCGAACTGCTTTGTTTTCATTCCAAGTTCGTCGAAGGCACGAATAATAATTGTGGTTGAAGAACTCGCCAGCATACCACCCAGGAACAGACTATCCATTGTAGACCATCCCATCCATTTTCCCGCGTAATAACCTAAAACCGTAATAGAAGCAATTTCCACGAAGGCAGTGATGGAAGCTTCGCCTCCGACACGCACTAATTTTTTAAAACTAAATTCAAGACCAAGACTGAAGAGAAGGAATATTACCCCAATCTCCGCCAGGATGTCGATGTTATCGGTGTCTGCGACTGTCGGAATAGCATGAAAGTGGGGGCCTACCAAAAAGCCGGCGATGATGTAACCAAGCACAAGTGGTTGCTTAATCCACTTAAAAACCAAGGTCGTGATGGCTCCTGCCATCAAAATAAGTGCAAGATCACGAATCAGGTCCGGTAGATGTCCCATAACCGGCAATTTAACAGTTTCGGCAAACTCTATTGGAAAAATTCTATTACCGAATCAGCGGAGTACTGAAAAAGTTTGGACGTTCAGAAATTTATCCTCTTATCACAATAGTTTCGTTTTCGATCGCATAATAAATACGTGATAAGGTCATTGGTCAGCTATTTCGAACGTGTAGCCGCCACGTTCCAAATATTTAAAATGCATCAACATAGCCCAGCCTATACTTCTGCACGATCGGTAACTTCGTCTGTTTTTTCGCCGAGGAATTCTACCCACGCCTTTTTTATGCAAGGATAATGCTTGGCAGCTTCCGCCAAATTTGCAAAGGCCACAAGATTATCTTCGAAACGTTTTGCGAGAGAAGCTTCCTTGATCCCGCCATTATCGTCAAATGCTTTGTGCGCTGCGGATAGCGAGAACATGTTGGGAAAAACCCTTGTACCTAAATGTTCCAACGGAACACGAAGCGACCAAAGTCCACGATTTCCACCCACCAACGAGGGAGAAGCTGACATTAGTAACGCATGTCGCTCATTGAATGGCTGTGGGCGGAACCTTGAGACCCAGTCTATGGCGTTCTTCAGGTGACCTGGCATCGACCCATTGTATTCGGGCGACGAAATGATAAAAGCATCTGTCGCAAGGAGCCTGTTCTTAAATTCCGTTGCGCCTTCCGGCACGACACCTTTTTTTTCCGTGTCCTGGTTGAAAGACGGACAGTCGAACTCATGCATACTGGCATGGTTAACCTTGATACCATTGTGTTCCAGAATTGTAATAGCAAGATTCACCAATCGTGTGTTTAATGACTCAGTTCTTAATGAGCCGGAGAAAATCAAAATGGTTAATGGTTCCCGGTCCCGGTTTGGTCTCTTTTCACTCATATGGTCGAAGATCTATTTTTGTTTTTTATTGTTAACGCCAGCCGCCACCCAGTGCCCGATACAAGTTGACTGTCGCACGAAGTTGCTGAAGTTTGTCGTTGACGCGGCCAAGTTCAGCTTGTAACAAGAACTGCCTGGCATTGATCACCTCCGTATAATTTGCAAACCCGTTCTGCAACAACTCATGAGAATATTGAACAGAATTCTCCAAAGCCTCTATCTGACTGGTGCGTATTTCCATTTTTTCGAGTGCCGTATTGTGAAGCGATAATGCATCAGAAACTTCCTGTCCCGCAATGAGCAAAATATTCTGAAAATTAAGATAAGCTTCCTGCTGTACGGCGCGCGCAACCTCGAGCCTTGTTCTGTTTTGTCGTTGATTAAAAATTGGCTGAGTGAGCCCGGCACCTATGCTCGCTACAAGTGACGCCGGGTCAAAAAGTTCTTTTGCAGACAAACTGGAAAATCCAGCAGAGCCCATAATATTCAACGAAGGATAAAATTGGGTTCGGGCAACGTTCGTAAGCTCAAATGCATTCCTGAAATTCATTTCTGCGCCAAATACATCCGGACGATTCGCCAACAACTGCGCTGGCAGTCCTGCGCGCAATTCGGAGGGCGAAAGTTGTTCGGACAGAGACGCTCGTTCAATCTCTCCGGGCACTTCGCCCAACAGTATGCTAAGCGCATTTTCCGTTTCCCGGATACTTTGCTTCAGATCGGGGATTGTAACTTCGGCTCCAAATCGTTGTGCCTCGCTTTGAACTACGGCAGCTTCTGTTACACGGGATGCTTCTTTAAGCGCCCGCATTGTAAGTACTGTCGTGTCCCAGTAATGAACTGTTTGTTTTGTGATTTCAAATTGTTGGTCAAGGGCAAGAAGCTGATAGTAATAGGTGGCGACTAATGCGATAAGGCGAGTTTGGATAGTTCTTGCGGCAGCTTGCGATTGAAGCAAGCTTGCAAGGTTGGCTCGCCGGCTACTTCTCAACTTGCCCCATATATCAACTTCCCATCCTGAGGCAACGCCAACTTGAAATTGTGTCGCGCGCGTACGTATTCCAAATCCTTGCGCTTCGGAGAGCTTCGATTCAGTTACACCAGCGTTACCGTTGAGCGTCGGCCAAAGTGCAGCCTTGCTTTGTTCATAATAAGCTTCCGCCTGATCAATGCGAGTGAAGGCCATCAGAAGGTCCGGACTATTTGCGATGGCCTCGGAGATCAGGCGTTGCAATAGGGTATCCGTAAATATTTCACTCCAGGTCATTTGTGCCAGAGATGACGAATCGCCACTGGTAACGTCGCGGTAGAGCTGATCATTTTCTATTTCCGGAGTCTGATACTTTTGAACTATACCGCATGACGTCAAACCCAGATACATCAGGCAAAAACAGGTGCAATATTTTCGAATGATTGGGTACATATACTATGGTTCAATACTTCCCCTGGGCGTTTCAGCGGGTGGGCTTGGTTTCAATCGAAGTCTTTCCTGAAAGGATTGGAAAATGATGAACAGCACTGGTATCACGAAGACACCCAACACCGTTCCGATAAGCATACCACCAATTGCGCCGGTTCCGATAGACCTGTTTCCGTTGGCGCCAGCGCCTGACGATAACATTAAGGGGACAAGTCCAAAAATGAAGGCAAAGGATGTCATTAGGATCGGCCGGAGTCTGGCTTCGGCACCTTCAAGGGCGGCCTGTACGAGCGGCATACCCTGTCGGCGGCGGTCCAGCGCAAATTCAACAATCAGGATCGCATTTTTGGCAAGCAATCCAACCAGCATTATCAGTGTGATTTGCAAATAGATATTATTGGATATACCGAATAAGTTGGCGAAGATCAAAGTTCCTGTGAGCCCCATGGGCAATGATAGCAATACAGCCAGAGGAAGCAGATAGCTTTCATACTGCGCGCTCAGCAAAAGATAAACGAACACGATCACAAGAAGAAATATAAACACCGTCTGGCCGCCCGCCGTAATTTCCTCGCGTGTCATTCCTGAAAACTCGTAGCTATATCCAGCTGGAAGAACCTGCGATGCAACCTCCTCAACTGCAATGATTGCGTCGCCCGAGCTGAAACCCATGTTAGGCGCACCGTTGACGCCGATAGACGTAAACAAGTTAAAGCGGGTGATTACCTGCGGGCCATAAACTTTTTCAAGCGTGATGAATCCGGTAATAGGTGCCATAGCTCCGCTTGAATTTCTCACATAGATATTGTTAAGGGTTTCGGGATTAGCTCTGTAGCCTGGTTCTGCCTGATACATTACACGAAACTGTTTGCCAAACTGATTGAAGTTTGAAGCATATACACCACCGTAGTATCCCTGCAGCGCAGAAAGGATTTCATTCACCGTCATCCCCGCTTCCTTGACTTTCGAAACGTTCACGTCAATCAGATACTGGGGAAAGTTGGGGCTAAAAGAGGTGGAGGCATATTGAACTTCGGGACGTTCACTGAGGGCTGCGAGAAAATCGGTGCTTACTTTATAGAACGATGCGATGTCGCCACCTGTTCTGTCTTGCAACTGAAATTCAAATCCACTTGAAATGCCGAAGCCGGAAATTGTTGGCGGCGCAAAAAATACAACTCTTGCGTCTCTGATCCCGCTGGTCTTCGCGAATAATTGTCCTATAATCGAACCGACATCCTGGCCAGTACCTTTTCGATCATCCCAATGCCTCAGATTCATGATGACCATGCCATAGTTGCTCCCAGCGCCGCTGATCATCCCGCGACCGGTTATTTTCAGAATGCTTCGTATTTCCGGAATGGTTGATGCAATTTTTTCTATCTCTGCAGCAATCTCCTCCGTACGTTCCGTAGAGGCTGATGGCGGAAGAGCGATGTCGGCCATTATCGCACCCATGTCTTCACTGGGGACAAATGCTGCCGGGGTGGATCGCATCAACATGTAAAATATTCCACCAAATAGAATGATTGAAGCGATAACAATCCATTTTTTTCCCGATAAGAATGATACTGAGCGTTTATACTTCGAAGTAGTTGCAGTGAACCCGGCGTTAAAGGCATCGTAAAAACGTTGTAGCAAATTTCTCTTGTGTGGCTTGCCTTTGTGAGGTTTTAGCAGTATGGCACACAAGGCCGGACTAAGTGTTAAGGCATTTACGGCTGATAAAATGATTGCAATGGCTAAGGTTAGCCCAAACTGTTTATAAAAAACACCAGCCGAACCCTCGATGAAAGTGACCGGCACAAAAACTGCTGCCATCACCATCGTGATCGAAATAATAGCACCGGAGATCTCTCCCATTGCATCCTTCGTTGCTTTTAATGCTGATGTGTAACCCTGATCTAGCTTTGCATGGACGGCTTCGACAACGACAATGGCATCATCAACAACGATTCCGATCGCAAGCACCAGCGCAAATAATGTTAGCAGGTTTACAGTGAAGCCAAATAATCCCAGGAAGAAAAAAGTTCCGACTATCGCTACCGGTACTGCGATCGCAGGAATTAATGTGGAACGAAAATCCTGCAGAAAGATAAACACAACTATAAACACCAGTACGAATGCTTCGATAAGCGTATTGATTACCTTGCTGATTGACGCGTTGAGAAAATCATTGACGTTTACCAGAGTTACATACTTTATACCCTGGGGAAAAGACGCTGATGCTTCCTCCAGCACCTTCAGGCTTCCTTCGATCACATCCTGGGCATTTGATCCGGCCGTCTGACTGATGGCCACACCCACAGATGGAAACCCATTGGTGGTCGAACTACTGGCATAACTCATCGCGCCAAGTTCCACCCTCGCGACATCTTTCAGTCTTAACAATTGTCCGGTACCCGCCGATCTCAAAACAATGTCGCCGAATTCCTCTGCGTTTTTGAGTCTTCCCTTATACTTCAGCACGTATTGGAATGATTGATCGCCTTGTTCACCAAACTGACCTGGAGCAGCTTCTATATTCTGTTCAGCGAGTGCTGCACTAATATCACTTGGTACCAGCCCATACGTTGCCATTACATCTGGCTTCAACCAGATGCGCATTGTATAATCCATTCGACCAAATGCATTTGCTTCACCGACGCCAGGTACACGCTTGATAAGCGGGACCAAATTTATTTCGGCATAGTTCTGTACAAATGTTTGGTCATACGATTCGTTTTCGCTGTAAAGAGAAAAAATAACAAGATTACTGCTTTGAGATTTTCTGGTAGTGACGCCCGACCGGGTAACTTCCTGGGGCAAAAGCGGGGTAGCGAGTGCAACCCGGTTTTGAACATTAACAGAAGCGATATCGGGATCAACCCCTAGACTAAAATTAACCGTGATTCTTGCTGTACCATCGTTCCCTGCCGATGAAGTCATGTATGTCATTCCCTCAACACCATTGATTTGTTCTTCCAACGGTACAATTACACTATTCAATACTACATCTGCATTGGCGCCCTGATAACTTGTGGACACGACAATCGTGGGTGGAGCAATTTCAGGATATTGAGCGACAGGCAAGGAAATCAGACCCAGCAGGCCAAGGGCTACAATGATAATTGAAATTACTGTTGAAAGTACCGGTCGCTCAATAAAACGATCAAACATATTCCTGGATTAAATGCAAACTTCACCCTTGAATGCCTTGTTATTTTTCAGTAGCAAAAACTTCCTCCGCTTTGACTTGTGTCGGAACAATGGGGGTATTCTCGCGAAGACCTGCCACGCCCTCAAGGACTATCTGATCGCCTGCCTTCAAACCGTCCTGTACAACATAATATTGACCTCCCGTATTATCCATGATCTTTATTTCTTCACTCTGGACCGTGTTATTATCAGTAACTTTGTATACAAATTTTTTTCCCTGAATTTCATAGGTAGACTTTTGAGGAATTAGGATCGCTGAATCGATGGTTGCCGGAATAAGCACCATTCCGCTTGACCCGCTTCTGATAATATTGTCGGGGTTGGGAAATGTTGCGCGTATCCTTAATGATCCTGTGGATGGATTGATAAGCCCGCTTGCAGTTTCAATCCGACCGCTGTGCGGATACTCCGTCCCGTTAGAGAGAATTAATTTTACCGGCGGAAGAGATGCAATCCGTTCTGCAGAGGTTTTACCCTTTAAATTTCGCGATGCTTCCAACGCCTGTTTTTCGTTGATAGAAAAATATGCGTAGATATTTTCGATGTTTGAGACAGTAGTAAGCGGCTGGGCTGTGTTACTGCTTACCAGACTTCCAATGCGATAAGGTATGGTGCCGATTACCCCGTTTACCGGACTTTCAATAGTCGTATAGGAAAGATTGACGCGGGCATTCGCGAGCGTCGCTCTGGCCTGGGCCAGCACCGCTTTCTTCGATTCCAGATTAAACTCTGCTGACTCCAGCTCATATGCACTTATAATCTTCTTTTCGACCAACGGTTTTACTTTATTGAGCTCCATTTCAGCAGTCTTTACATTCGCCTCAGCAATCTTAATGTTTGCGTTGGCAGTTCTTACCTCCTGCTCATACTGTGGCGCCAGGATCTGAAAGAGCTTCTGTCCCCTCCTCACCTGAGCACCTTCGTCCACAAAAATATTCTCAATGTATCCATCGATCTTAGGGCGTATCTCTATGTTCTGTTGACCCTCAATCATGGCAGGATATTGCGTGCTCAGTGTTGAGGTAGTAGGAATAATGGTTAAGACCGGATAGTCTTTTGCGGCATCCGCAGTCGCGGGTGTTTCTTTCCTTCCGCAGGACAACAGAAATGTCAAAGCGAGTGGAGAAAAAACAACACAAAGAAATCTTGTCCGCCTGACTATCATACTTGCAAATGTGTAGACCCACCACCTTTAGCAAACCGTTGCTCGTCAACTAAAGGAAATAGATGATTAAAGGATGTCTCAAACGCACCTTCTTTCTGTATGTCAGTCGGCTGCTCAGAAAATTTCTGCACGGCATTCGAGAACTCAACTGATTAACAAGTGCGCCGCTGGAAAGTTTGGGGAAGCAATGAATATGCGCGATGCACTAATACCTGATAGCCGCTCCACCATTATAAAACAAACCTCAGAAAGAGGTGGCAACCATTCCAAACCTTCTTTGACTATAACAGAAATATTTCCAAATTACTGTCACTAGCAAAATAACGATGCGGACGAACGAAGAACTATTTCTTAAAATGGCCCTTGATGCCTGGAGATCCCAGGTCGATCGAACAAGTAAACTTATTGATTCGCTCACCGATGATGATCTTAACCGTGAAGTTGCGCCTGGTCGGAACACAGGCACTTACCTGGTGGGACATCTCATTGCCATTCATGATGCATTATTTTCCCTAATGCGTTTCGGCGAAAGAATATATTCTTCCTATGACCAAATATTTGTTGACAATCCCGACAATCCGAAACTGCTGAAACCCCCGACTAGTGAATTGAGGACCGCGTGGGCTGTCGTCAACGAAAAGCTTGATTATTATTTTAATGCCTTGAGCCCAACAGAATGGTTCGAGCGACATGCAGCGATTTCTGAAACAGATTTCGAAAAAGAACCTCATCGCAACAGACTCAATGTTGTTCTGAATCGCACTGCTCACCTTGCAAATCATTTAGGGCAACTTACCTTTCTTAAGCCTCGAGGTTAAATTAGAAGGTTGCCTCTCTATTGCTAATGCAAGTTAGCTTAAGATTGGATTTTCAATCCAGGCAGTACTACACCTCAAGCCTTTGTTGGTGTTCTTCACCAACAAACGCACAGACTGAAATGCCAAACTTTATGACTGCATTAATGGTAGGATACTTCAAGTCTCCGTGTCAAGCTCCCTCGTGCGAATGCTTGTTGGTGAAGAACACCAACAAGGGCTAATACCCAAGAGCTTAACTAATCAGCGCCGTGGTTTCAAAACCTCTTTTCAAATAAGGCAAACACAAGTAGTATTCGACTGTAGCCTTACGCAAAAATGTGTCCCTTTTGTGCAACGAATTCAGGACAATATTCCACACAATTGCTCCTTAGTCATAATTGAACAAAACAGTTGCATTCGAGTTAATTATTAATCGAACGGTACACCGTACGGCATCATTTTGTCCATACAATGAAACGCGTTTCAATTCTACATCACGCAAGAAAATCCATTTATAGGGCTGCACATTGGGAAACATGGCATTGGCTTGTCAAATATATTCCTATGGTACCATTTTGGCTTATGCACTGCCTCCGGGCAAGATCACCATGGTTTTTCACGGCAGCTAATCCGACGTTGACATTCGGTGGTTATGAAGGAGAAAGCAAAATGGAAATGTATAGTTTGTTACCTGCTCACACATTTCCGAAGTCAATCCTGATCACACCCGACAATAGCGAAATGGATGTTGAATTGCTTTTTAAAGCAACTGACTTATCATTTCCTGTTGCAGTAAAGCCGGATGTGGGCCGAATGGGATTAATGTTTAGAAAAATAAATTGTATCGAAGAATTGTTGACATATCATCACCATATAAAAGCAGATTATATCCTTCAGGAATTCGTTGACCTGCCGGTCGAGGTGAGCGTATTTTACTATCGTTATCCCGGACAGGAAAAAGGTACTATCACAGGATTTGTGAAAAAAGAATATCTATCCGTCACCGGTGATGGAATTTCCACTTTAGATGATTTAATGCATAACTATTCTCGGCTCCAATTCAGGTTGGAAGAAATGAGGATCAAACATGCGTTAATGTTGCATCACATAATACCAAAGGGTGAACGATATGTACTTTCGGATGCATTGAATTTAAGTAGAGGCGGACAATTAATAAGCCTCGAACATGAAAAAGACGATCGCCTTCACAGCATCTTCGACTCACTAAGCCACTCAGGTAATTTCTATTTCGGCAGATATGATATCAAATGCAAGAGCATTGATGATCTGAAAAAGGGAATAAACTATTCGATACTTGAATTTAATGGCAGTGGTGCAGAACCGCATCATGTTTATGGAAATAACAATTCATTCTTTGAGGCGATTCGTATCCTGTTGCTTCACTGGAATATTTTGTACAGAATTTCAGTAGAGAATCATAAGAGAAATATTGCGTATTGGAGCTTTAGCCAAGGACTACGTCACCTTCAGCAGGCGAGAAAGCATATTCTTTGGCTTAAGAAACTTGAGTTTAGTAACAGTATTGTTAATACAAAAACAACCGTCAGAAAGGTTCACGAAAAGGATATTGTGTTAAGGGAGTATGAGTTAACCTAAAATGACAAAAATGATTTCGAATGAACAAATTACCAGGGAGTACCTGGCATTTATAGATGAAAAGGAATTCCCGTGCGTGGTTGCAAAGGCGGCGCTCGCAAGAAACCATATAAAATCTTTTGTTGCAAAACATATGGCATGCCCTGCCAGCGATGCACAAATCTTAAATTTCTTATATGATTTTGTGGACCAGTACAGGCAATCAACTGAATCGTACCATAGCGCTGCCGTTATCTTTGAAGGTCCTGTGAACACAAATGATGAGACTTTCGATGAACTGTTATGGGAAAGATTGACCGCCTTATCATTTCTTGATAAAAGAAATTACGCGCACGACAGACGAGTCGATGCAAACCCAGAAAGTCCAAATTACAGCTACAGCCTAAAATCTGAAGCGTTCTTCGTCGTAGGACTTCATCCGGGCAGTGAACGGAGGTCGCGTCGTTTTAAATATCCGGCGTTGATTTTCAATCCACATGCAGAATTTGAAAAGCTGAGAAAACTGAATCGTTACGAAAAATTGAAAGGTGTAGTACGTAAACGAGATATGATTTTTTCCGGATCAGTAAATCCGATGCTGGCTGATTTTGGTAACAGCACGGAAGCTATTCAATATAGTGGCAAACGTCACGGTAGTGAGTGGAAATGTCCCCTGGCAAAAATGTGATATATGAAAGTTATCCCACCACAATCTGGAACTGCGTTTGTCCTTCATGAAGGACAACGATTAAGAATTTCAGACATAGAAGGTGAGCAAGTCTCTGACTTCATATGTTATAACCTCCACGATAAAAAGGAACACCTTTCGTCTGGACGTACGCTCGATTATTCCGAAACCCTGTTCCTCACGAAAGGTCACCTATTCTATTCCAACCGGAGTAATGTAATGTTTGAGATCGTCGAAGATACAGTTGGCCGACACGACTTTTTGCTAGCACCCTGTAGTGCAGAAATGTTTAGGATTATCTATGGACATACGGAACCTCACCGTGGGTGTTTCGGTAATTTAAAAAACGCGCTATCTGAATACGGTATTGAGGGAGATGAAATCCCAACATGTTTTAACATTTTTATGAATGTCGATGTAAATGGTCAGACGGGACAATTGTCTGTTTTGCCACCGAAGAGCAAAACGGGTGATTATGTTATTATCCAGGCGAAGATGGACCTCATTGTAGGAATGACGGCATGTTCCGCCGGCATGAGCAATAATTTTTCCTTTAAGCCTATTGGTTATGAAATATTGCCAATCTAAACTCTGCATTCTGCATTCATCACTCAGATAGTTCAATTTTTGAATTTTGAAGATTCCAATTACAGAAGGATGAAATTGAGTGAAGGGTATAGAATGCAGAAATAGGGCACTAACAATTCCTACTAAGAGGAATAAGGAGGAGTCGCAAGAGCGCACCTTATACCATATACCTTATTCCCTATTCCTTTATTCGCAAGTCGTTAAGACATGAAAAAGTAGAGTATTACAGGTACCGGCTCTTATAGGATCGATCTCTTTGCATTAAATCTCTCACCTTATCTTCCAGGAGAAACGCTAATAAGTTTATCCATGTGGGGAAATTCTTTCGACACAGTACATCATTTAAAATGGGTTCAATTCTACGCTTACCGAATTCCATAAATTGAATCTGAATTGTTCTGTCGCGTCTGGATACTGCCAGGCTATTCTCAAAATCCTTTTTCCAGGCGGGAACATTAAATCCAAATTTCTTACCAAGGTATGCCCACACTTTTTCAATGTCGCTTGGGTCGAACGCTTCCTTTACGTATTTAACGATTTCCGCCTTGCTCACAATGTTATCCTTAGCCATAAGGCTAGTCCTTTACTTCTGCGTATGTCTCCGGTTCAAGTACTTTCGGTACATCCGTTTCCTCTTTCTTGCTCGTTATTAATTTACTAATAGTGTAACTTTCCATGCCGCTGGATTCTAACGGTTGGCATAGAGCAAGAACGTCATCGCGGGTAAGATTAGGATTTAACCAATCCTTTTCATACTCTCGGGGCAAGATTACAGGCATCCGTTTTTTGCTGTTATGAATCTTTTCCATAAGCGGATTTGCTTTGGTGGTCAATACAGTATAGCTGTAGTATTCCTTTTCGTTCGAGCGATCTTTCCATCTTGAATACAATCCCGCTATCGAAAACACATCCCTCTCCTTAATTGTGATATAATAGGGAACTTTCATTTTTCCCTTCTCATCCATCCACCTCCATTCAAAGAAACCAGAACAAGGAATCAAACATCGTTTACCTTCTTTTGCAACATCCTTAAAAGCTGGCTTATCAAACATTTCTTCAGAAATACAATTCAAGGTTTGAACTCTTATTCGTAGCGCATCAGCTTCAGACTTACTCCACCACGGCACAAGCCCCCAGTTCATCATCTGCAACTCCTTGGGTTTTCCTGCCGTCACAATTGGCGTAGGTAGAAAATCAAATCCATTTTCATGATAATGCTGAGAATAAACTTCCTCGAGCACCTTATCGTAGGTTGCCGAATAGTAATCGGCCAGGTAGTCAATTGTTTTTGTCAGGCTTTTATGATAACACATGGTTTTTGGGTTCTATGTAGTACTACGTTGCAATGGTATGGAGAGTTATAGAATAAGGAATAAGGAATAAGGAGTAAGGAATAGGGAATAAGGATCTGGCCGCAACGTGCAGCTGCAATTTCACCTTATACCTTATACTTATACCTTATACCTTATACCCTTATTCAAAAATCATTTTTCCATACCTGGAGTACTGATGAAAGTTTGTATCCGTCTTTCTCCACGACCATTCTTTCGGCTGCCCACTGTCATAATCAATTCTATACATATTTCCTTTCCAAACCATTCCTTTTTTTTGGAGGAACGTTCGGAAGAGGATTTAACAACGCGTAGGGAATGAAAAATTCGGCATACCACGACTTAACTTTGCTGCCGGACTTTGTTTCACCGCCTTCTGCAGAGGTAAGATGTTTCGTTTTCCGCTCCCCTTCGTACTCCCAGGGTATCCATCCTAAAAACTTTCCTTCAAAATTCGGGACAAGGATAGAAAGCTCATAATTTAAAGGTGAAATTTCATATTCAAAATAGATTGTCGACGTGGTATCGGGCCAGATGAAAACTTCATTGACATCCTCAAGTCAAAGTCGGTCAAAATCTTTCGTCATGGTGGCGGTTATCACTTTATCTTCGTTATGAAAAAAAAAGTATAACCCCTTATCAGAATACAGGATTTTGAAACGCGTCTTTTCATTCTGATTTTCTGATGCCATCAAATCGTTCCAATTCGCTGATGCCCAAGCTCTATTGCTGCCATCACCAGAGATTTCAAAATCCGCTGTGTGTTTAACACGGAGAAAATCATCATTACCTTGCCCGAAACAGGATAGTTTAACAGAAACTATTAGCCCTATTAAAATTATAGTTTTCTCCATAGCGGTTAATTTCGCGAATGAATCTAAGAATATTTTCAAAGAGTTCTTCCATTCTGCAATCCTTATAGAACCGCCCAATAAGAAGTCATGCAATCCTCAAATCTCCAATTTCCAATTTCAATTCCCCCAACTGGAACCAAAACATAGCAAAACCATGTTACCGCTGGCAACATCCCCTTCAATTAATCTTCAATGATGAATAAAAAACTTTCCGATATTCCAGTGTCATTCCTTGATCTTGCAACAATTATCCAGGGTGACGCGACGCCAGCAGAGGCCTTCAAGAGAAGTATGACTTCCGCGCAAGCAGCGGAGCGATTGGGTTATAATCGATACTGGTTTGCGGAACACCACAATATGGAGAGCGTGGCTTCATCAGCCACAGCTGTACTGATAGGATATATCGCTAACGGTACGTCTACTATACGCGTGGGTTCGGGCGGAATAATGCTCCCCAACCACGCGCCGTTAATCATTGCAGAACAATTTGGAACACTGGCATCATTGTATCCGGGCCGAATTGACCTGGGAATTGGCAGAGCGCCGGGAACTGATCAGGTCACGTCATATGCATTAAGACGGACACTGAAAGGAGATATCAATGATTTCCCTAACGATGTTGTTGAGCTAATCAACTATCTGGGTCCAATAGATCCTCAAGCAAAAGTGAAAGCGATTCCAGGACAGGGAACGCAGGTACCCGTATGGTTGCTCGGATCGAGTACCTACAGTGCTGCACTTGCTGCAATGCTCGGGCTTCCTTTCGCATTTGCCTCCCATTTTTCTCCTGCGCAACTATTTGATGCGCTCCAGATTTATCGAACAAATTTCAAACCTTCGGAATTTCTTAAGGAACCCTATGCGATGGCATGCGTGAATGTAATTTCAGCTGACACCGACGAAGAAGCCCATTTCTTGTCTACCTCATTTTACCAGATGGCATTGGGTATGTTTAGAAATACACGCAAGCCGTTGCCACCACCTGTTGCTTCAATGGAAGACATCTGGACAGATGCAGAGGAAGCCGGAGTAATGCAGATGTTACACTATTCATTTATTGGAAGTTCTGAAACCGTAGAGCAGTCGTTGCAGCGTTTCCTGGACAGGACCCAATTGGATGAGATTATGGTAACCGCGCATCTATACGATCTCAACGCAAGGTTGAAGTCATTCGAACTCACATCCCGCCTTTTCAAGACCGGCAAAAAAGTCTCAACCTTTGGGGAATAAGGATATGACATGAAAGACTCTGTTAAAAATGCCGGTCACAGTGGTAGTACAAGAGTAAGTGGTAAGTAGTAAGTGGTACAGCATTCCATCGTTCGTTTACCATCGACTTTGAACGTGCTGACTACTACTACTACTACTACTACTA